>CAMCXP010000168.1 GCA_945883395.1 Melioribacter roseus P3M-2 | reverse complement strand
TGGTCAGGATGACCTTCATTGTGAATCCTTTGAATTGAAACTGACGCCAAAGATACGGCGATTATTCCTCTGTCGGCGGTTCCCATAGGTGCTGGCGCATATCAACGGCTTCGCCCAGAAACCGGACACCTTCGGCTTCGAGGCGTTCCCGCATGACGTAGGGGGTCTCGAAGTGCATCTTCCCAGAGAGCTCGCCGAGGCGATTCACCACGCGATGGCAGGGGATATCGATCCGGTCGCTATGCGCTACGGCGTTCAGGGCCCACCCGACGAGCCGTGCGCCCCCACGGGATCCAATTGCTGCTGCGATGTGCCCATAGGTGGACACCGTACCATGCGGGATAGCACGTACGATGTCGTAAATGCGGTCGTAGATGTCGGAGGCCATGCCGCAAGATAGCGCCCGAACCTCCGTAGTTTCGTAGCTATGCATCGCAGAATCGAGCTCGCCCTACGTCCGTCCCAAGCCGCCGACCCCGTCGAGGTAAGGCGGATGGTCGCATCGGAACTTGGGTGCTCCGACGACGATCTCACCTCGATCCGTCCGGTTCGCCGGTCGATCGATGCACGCTCGCGCTATCCTGTTGTGCGTCTAACGGTGGATGCCTACGTGCACGAGGATGCTCCGGTGTCACCGCGCGAGGTGGATTGGTGCCGTCCGGCCGACCCAACGAAGCGCGTCCTGATCGTTGGTGCGGGTCCGGCTGGCTACTTCGCCGCGCTGGAGCTACTCACGCAGGGCATTACGCCGATAGTGCTCGACCGCGGCAAGGATGTTCGTGCTCGACGTCGGGATCTGCGTGCGATTCAGCAGGACGGTGTGGTGAACCCCCACTCGAACTATTGCTTCGGCGAGGGTGGTGCTGGAACATATTCCGACGGAAAGCTCTACACCCGATCGCACAAACGCGGCAGTATCTCGCGCGTGTTGCAGCTGTTGGTCGATCATGGGGCAACGCCCGATATCCTCGTCGATACCCATCCGCATATTGGTTCCAACAAGCTCTGGGCCGTGGTCCAAGCGATACGTGAAACGATCCTGCGCCTCGGGGGTGAAGTGCACTTTGATACGCACGTCACGGGTTTTGCGATGCGCACAACGCCGAAGCGTCGGATCGCTGGCGTTGTATGCGCCAATGGGTCGGAGTTACTAGCCGACGCCGTGATCTTGGCAACAGGACACAGCGCGCGTGATGTGATCGACATGTGCGTGAAGCACGACGTTGCGATCGAAGCCAAGCCCTTCGCACTCGGTGTTCGGATTGAACATGCCCAAGCACTTGTTGACGAGATTCAGTATCGCCAATCTCCCCGCGATCCACATCTCCCCGCGTCGGCCTACAAGCTGGTATGCCAGACGAACGGACGTGGTGTGTTTTCGTTCTGCATGTGTCCGGGCGGACTTATCGTGCCGGCCGCAACAGCGCCTGGCGAGATCGTTGTCAATGGGATGTCGATGTCGCGACGCGATTCGCCGTTTGCGAATTCTGGGACGGTGGTTGCTGTCGAAGAGGATGACTGGCAGCAGTTTGCAGCACACGGTGTGCGAGCCGCGCTTGAGTATCAGGCATCAGTAGAGCGCGCAGCGTTTGCCGCAACGGGTGATGGTTCGCAGCGTGCGCCGGCGCAACGGTTGATGGACTATCTCGATGGTACAGTCTCAGCAACAATCCCACGCACGTCATACATTCCCGGTCATTCCAGCGTTGATATTCGGTCGATTCTTCCAGCACCTGTTGATGCGCGCCTGCGAGCTGCCATTGGTGAGTTCGGACGGATGATGCCGGGATACCTCACGAATGACGCTGTGATAGTAGGAGTTGAGTCGCGCACGTCTTCTCCAGTGCGCATTCCACGCGATCCGGTCACGCGCGAACACACGTCGGTTGCAGGCCTCTATCCGTGTGGCGAGGGTGCCGGGTATGCTGGGGGCATTGTAAGCGCTGCGCTGGACGGACAGAATGTAGCGCAGTCACTGATGCAGCAGGTGTTTACCCACGCGCCGCGATAATGCGTTCCGCTGCCAGACGTCCGGTTTCAGCGGCACCATTCATGTAGCCCTTGTGCTGCAAGCTGCAGTGCTCGCCCGCGAAGTGCAGGTTGCCAACCGACTCGCCCTCGACGCCGTAGAACTCTGTCCATTGACCCGGTCCATATGCTGAATACGATGCCTTGATAAATGGCTGTGTTGGCCAATGCATGCGCTCGACACGCATAGGTTGGATGCCCACGCTGAACGGCCAAGCGGTGTTGATGTGCTTCATCATCATTGCGCCGGCATCCTTGTTCGACATGCCTTGAATCACGCGGCTCATGCTCCCGCCGTAGAACATCGTCAGGCCAGCGCCCTTCGTACCCTGCATGTGAGAGTTCTCCCATACCAGCTGCAATGGAAGATCGGTGAGGATGGTTCCGCTGCGTTCGTTGTTTACCCAGAATGCATCGCTAAAGCCCATGAGCAATTTGCCGTTTGTGCCATAGCGCAGCTCGTTGATAACGCGACGCTTGCTCTCCGGAAGTTCGACGTTGATCGCAACGTTGCGCAGCATCGTAAAGGGAAGAGCGAGAACTACGTGATCGGCCGCAACATGCAACGAGTCGATGCCTCGCTGGAAGGCGAGAACGTACCTCGTGCCATCGTGCGACACATCAGTGAGGACATGGTTGGTGTGAGTTGTATCGCGCACACTCGATGCGAGCGCATCGGTAATCCGCTGCACGCCGCCCTTGACGACGAACCGTTCATCACTCGAACCAAACGGTCTGAATTCGCCATCAGTTGTGTCGGTGCTGACCATGGTGATGAGGTTAAGCGCGCTCTGCTCACCCAGCTCGAGTCCGTTCTCCGTAACGAAGGCAATCTCCAGAAACGACCGAAGCCATCCCTCAATGCCGAGTCCGGCAAAATAGGATTCAAGCGAAAGCAGATCGAGTGCACGTGCCGGGCTGGTACGAAGATCTGACAGTGATGGTGGAAGCTTCTCGGCGTCGGCGGCGATACGTGGAAGGAATGGCTCGATCGCCTCGACAACATCCTCCATGGTATAGGTGCGACCATGGAAGTAGTAGGTGTCGTTCGTGTGGTAGCGCATCGACTCT
>CAMCXP010000167.1 GCA_945883395.1 Melioribacter roseus P3M-2 | reverse complement strand
TTCATCATTGACTGGTGTCACGGTCATGCCAGTCCAGAAGTCGCGACGTATGGTGCCTTGATCACGAAGACGATCAACGATGACTTTTACGCGGTTGATGGGTATCGCAAACCCGATGCCGATGCTCCCTGCTCCATTGGAACCCTGTGAGGTGGAGTAGATCACAGTATTGACACCAATCACCTCACCTAGCGCATTCACGAGCGGACCCCCAGAATTACCCGAAGAAATTGCAGCATCTGTTTGGATCATATTGCGATAAACACGTCGACCAGCCGTTCCGTTTGGTTGACTAAAGCTTACACCGATGTTCGACACGACGCCCACGGTTACCGTAGGCTTTGCATTGTTATCGAAGAGTCCGAACGGATTACCAAAGGCTATGGCCCACTCGCCGACTTCGACATCCTCACTGCTGGCAAGCTTTACGAATGGGAACTTCTTACCCTCGATCTTCAACAATGCGACGTCCGTCACGGGATCGGTACCAACGATGTTCGCGTCATGCTTGGATCCATCGGTCATCGTCACCACGATCTTCGTTGCATTTCCAGCTACGTGATCGTTGGTAAGGATGTAACCGTCTTCACTAATGATAAAGCCCGACCCAAGTGATCGCACTTCATAATCCTGGCGGTAGGTGCGTGGCCGATCCCCCCAATAGTTTCGAAAGAATGGATCATCAAAGAAATCTGCGAGAGGGTCGGTATAGTATTGCTGCCTCGTTTCTGTGATGTTAATGCCCACAATTGCAGGTGAGCAACGAGCGACGGCTCGTGTGATAGCATTCTTTCGACTACTTGCAATATCATTCTGCGCAGCCAGGGGATGCGCGGCTACTGTAGCCAGAATGGCTGCCAAGATGGCGTTGAGTGCTGTCTTTTTCATGTTGGTTGAGGTCGAATAACAGGCAAAATTATTGCGCACGGTATCTTCGTCTAGCATGAACATCCGCGTCGCCCTTCCACTTCCTCGTCTTGAGCCCCTTACATACCGATGTCAGGATGAAACAATCCAGCGCGGATGTCGCGTACTCGTGCCACTCGGTACGCGGATTATCACGGGGATGGTGGTCGACATCGACGTTCCCGATGTACCCAAGATCCGGGATATCGCCGAGATCCTCGACGACCGTCCGTCGTGCACGGAACATGTTCTGCTCCTGACACGTCGTGTTGCTGAGTATTACATGTGCTCTTGGGGCGAGGCCCTACAGGCAGCAATGCCGAGTGGGTTTCGCGCAACGAGTATTGTGCGCGTTACGCTGCAGCGGCACCCAAGCGATGCCGATCTCGACGCACTGCAAATCCGCGCCCCAAGGCGTGCAGAACTTCTTCGACTGGTTCGCGACCATCAGGGTGAGCTCACGGTGAGCTATCTGCAGCGCAAGCTCAAGAGTACGACGATAGCCGACCAGCTTGATGCACTGCAACGTGATGGATGGGTTGATGTTCAGCAGGATATCACAGCTGCTGCAATTGCCCGTACACAGAAAGCCGTTTCTGTTGTTGACGCTCTGCTGCGTGATGAACGTGCGCTTCGGACGGCTTTCGACCTCCTGGATGCTCGCGCGCCAAAGCAATCGCTCGCGTTAGGCCATGTTTATCTCGAGCAACAGCGCAGTGGGAAAGCCGTTGCTGTGCAACACTGCACAAGTGCACTGTCGATCTCATCATCAACGATCACATCACTCATCGAGCGTGGGTATCTCGTGGCAAGCACGATTCCCTATCGGCGTTCCGATGAGGGCGTTGGATCACTCAGCGAGCGCGATGAACGCGAGGTGGCGCTAACCGAGGAACAACAGGCGAGCCTTGCTCAGATAATCACCGCCGTCGATACCGCATCATTCCGTCCGTTCGTACTGCATGGTGTGACCGGTAGCGGAAAGACAATTGTGTACCAACGTGCCATTGCACATGTTCTCGAGCGCAAACAGCAGGCACTGCTGCTGGTACCTGAAATCGCTCTTACTCCACAACTAGCCGATCGCTTTCGCACCGTATTCGGAGACGCCGTAGCGGTGCTACACTCACGCCTCGCACCAGGAGAGCGGGTTACACTATGGAAGCGCATCCAGGACGGTGAGATACCTATAGTGATCGGTGCACGGTCTGCCGTGTTTGCTCCGCTGGATCGGTTGGGTCTGCTCGTTGTTGACGAAGAGCACGAACCATCCTACAAGCAGGAAGATCCATCACCACGCTACCAGGGTCGGGATGTAGCCATCCTTAGGGCACAACTGGCGCAGTGCACAGTTCTCTTAGGCAGTGCGACACCATCACTTGAATCGCTAGCACTCGTGCAGGCAGGACGAGCAGAATTGAGCACGCTTACCCACCGGGCAGATCATGCCGTGCTACCGTCGGTCCATGTCGTGGATATCCGCACGGAACGTCGAGCAAAACGTATGGAAGGAGTCCTCTCGCATCGCGTGCTGGATGCAATAGCCGAGCGAGTCCATCTCGGCCAGGGGACGCTCGTCTTTCTCAATCGTCGGGGATATGCCGCAAGCATGCAGTGTGAAGACTGTGGCGATGTACCCATGTGTATGAACTGTGACGTAGCACTCACCTATCACAAAACGTCGTCACAACTTCGCTGTCATTACTGCGGCTACGCAGAGCAAGCCCGTACCGCCTGCCATGTATGTGGCTCGGTAGAGCTTACCGAATCAGGATCCGGAACGCAGCAGATTGAAGAGCAGGTTCGCAATGCCATCGAACATCGGCTTGGCAGAGTCCCTAGGGTCGATCGTCTCGATGCAGATCGAACATCTCGCAAAGGCGAGCATCGAGCCATTCTCGAGCGCTTTCAGCGTGGTGATCTTGATGTGCTTATCGGGACTCAGATGATTGCGAAAGGACTCGACATCGCACGCGTGTCGCTCGTCGTGGTCGTCAGTGCAGATCAAACACTCCATCGTCCTGACTTCCGAGCTACAGAGCGAACAGTCCAGCTCCTTACACAGCTTGCAGGTCGGGCTGGACGTTCAGCCGCTGTCCATGGTGAAATGTACATCCAAACATCAAGTCCAGATCATCCTGCTGTTATTGCAGCCGTCTACGGCGAGCGTTCACCGGCGGAACTGCGCGCTTGGGAATCTGCCGAGCTTGTGCTTCGACGTGAAGCTGGATACCCACCCTACTCCCGCTTCATCCGTCTCGAAGTATCCTCAATGGACGAGCGCATGGCCAATGAACATGCACACATCCTAGCAGCT
>CAMCXP010000166.1 GCA_945883395.1 Melioribacter roseus P3M-2 | reverse complement strand
AGCTAGACCAAAAATCACGCTTGTATTCGTTAGTTGACCAAGGTGTAGTCCGGCACAATCGACCAAGCCCTTGAAACCTGGACGTGGAAAGGCATTCAGGAGTTCAAGACCGAAGTGACTCAGAATTCGGTTCTCGTCGGTCAGCGGGGCGATGTCGGCAGCTGATGCAATGGCAACGAAATCCAGGTAGGCAAAGGCTAGTTCCGGATGGCCATGACGTTCAGCCAGTGCCTGGATAAACTTAAACGCTACACCACACGCGGCCAGCCCCTTAAACGGATAGTCGCATCCTGGCTTAATCGGGTCGAGAATCGCAAGTGCGGCTGGGATTTCCTCTGCGGACTGATGATGATCGCAGACGATCACATCAATGCCGAGGAGATTGGCCGCATTAACTGCCTTTGAAGCAGTAACGCCGACATCAACAGTAACTATGATCGTGGAGCCTGCCGAGCGTGCACGCTCAACAGACAGTGGCGTAAAGCCAAAGCCTTCCTCAAGGCGACTTGGTATGTGATAACTTGCATTGGCCCCGATGCTTCGGAGGAAATGAAGCATCATTGCCGTACTCGCTGTTCCGTCCACGTCGTAGTCGCCGTGAATCCATACCAGCTCTTGGCTGGCAATGGCACGCTCGATACGATCTACTGCGGCCTCCATACCATCCATTTCCCAGGGGGAATGAAGATAGTCGAGGGATGGTTCAAAGAACCGACGAACAGAATCGATCGTGTCGATCCCACGACCCACCAGCACGCGTGCTATTGGAGCGGGGATTCCCAGCGTAGTTATTATGTCTTGGACGGCATGCTCATCATCACATTCCCGGTTGATCCACCGATAGTTCAACGTCTTCCTAGTATTTTGAAGTTTTACTGCCCTTAAGATACGACCTTGTCAGACGACCTGTCAATTTTTCTCCACACTTTGTAACAGTTCTGTGGCACAACGACCATTTACGACGAGGTCTGCAGCGGATGACGACGACGCTCAGGACTATCGCGGACGTACGCGCGAGCGAGCAAAGCGGCTCGATCGGACGCGTACGCGCGTGAAAGCCGGCGCCGTGGTCTCCGGGCGTGCTCTGCAGGGGGTCGTGATTTCGCCCCTTGGACCCAAGTGGTTGGTGAACAATGGTGATGACTATTGGGTGGCATCGGTGTCTGGGGTGGTGGATGCGGCCGAAGGCACCACGCTGGTGACCGTCGGCGATCGTGTCTGGATTGAGCCTGATGCGGAAACCACCGAACATGGGGATCTCGCGGCCACGATCGTGAAAGTTGACGAGCGAGCCACGGTGCTTTCCCGCAAGGCGGCTGGGGTTGCCCAGCGGGAGCAAGTGTTGGTGGCAAACGTCGAGCAGCTCGGTATCGTGATGGCGGCTGTGCTGCCAGGGTACAACAAGCGATTAATCGACCGTTACCTGATTGCGGCTGACAAGGGAGATCTCCGTCCGTTCATTGTGATCAACAAATGTGATCTCCTCCAGGAAGAGGACCGAGCAGATATTCTCGATGACCTTCGGACGTATTGGGACTTGCTGCACGTACCCGTTATCATGGTCAGCGCTGAATCGAGCGAAGGCCTCGACGAGCTTCGCAGTGCCCTTGCCGACACATCAACCCTGCTCACCGGTCCATCCGGCGTAGGGAAGTCTTCGTTGATTAACAGACTTACCGATGCACGCCAACGTGTCGGCGAAATCTCGACGAAGTACCTCAAGGGCAAACACACAACTACCTCATCGATGGTCATCCCGATACCCGAGGGGGGAATGGTTGTCGATTCTCCCGGAATCCGCGAGTTCGGAATTTTTGAACTCGGGAGAGAAGAACTCCCGTTCTACTTCGAGGAGTTCGCCGAGTTTACTCCACAATGCCGTTTTACGCCGTGCTCGCATACCCATGAACCCAATTGTGCCGTCAAACAAGCAGTTGAAGATGGGGCCATCGATGAGGAGCGATACGTTTCGTATTTGAATCTGATGCACGACATTACGTCGTGAGTTGTATCTTTGCAGCCCCACAAAAGACTGCGACGTGGAGAGGTGCGAGAGTGGTTGAATCGGGCGGTCTCGAAAACCGTTAAAGGAGCAATCCTTTCGAGGGTTCGAATCCCTCCCTCTCCTCTGCAGCTTGGGCGAGTGCTGAAATTGGCAGACAGGCGGGTCTCAGAAGCCCGTGTTCGCAAGGACGTGTGGGTTCAAGTCCCACCTCGCCCACACCATGCTGTTCGCGATCAATCACCGCGGCAGTACAGAGTTCACGAGCACTGCTCCTCTGACACACGAAAGCCATTGGAATTCCGTAAATTCCCACCCTTGGGAACGCACAACCGCGTACCAAACGTTGTAAAGCTTTCTACTCATCAGCACACGACCATACCATCATGAGTGTACCGGTAACGAACACGGCGACGATTGAACGCGTTGAGAAGCTTCGTCAAAGCAAGATCTTGCGCGAAGTGCAGGACAAGGACACTGTTGCAATGTTTGAAGATCCACTTGAGAACGATATGGTTCTCAACATGGGTCCGCAGCACCCAGCAACACACGGCGTGTTGCGCGTGCTGCTCCGCCTTGATGGCGAAACAGTGGTAAAGTGTATTCCCGAGCTGGGCTACTTGCACCGCGGATTTGAGAAAATCGCTGAAAACAGTACATATCACGAGTTCATTCCGCACACCGATCGGTTGGACTACATCTCACCGATGTCGAATAATGTTGGTATCTGCCTTGCGATCGAAAAGGCAGCGGGGATTCACGTGCCTGAGCGCGCCACATGGATTCGCATGTTGGTCAGTGAGCTCGCTCGTATCTCGTCGCACCTTCTCGCTATGGGTGCAACGTCGATGGACGTTGGTGCCATGACGGTGTTCCTCTGGACGTTTACCGAGCGTGAAAAACAGTATGATCTGTTTGAGCGCATTTGCGGAGCGCGATTCACAACAAGCTTTGCTCGTATCGGTGGAGTCGCAAACGACATAGCTGATGACGTGATGCGTGATGTCCGTGCTTGGCTCAATCAGCTTCCAGAGCGTATGTCGGAGGTCGAGCGTTTGATCAACCGAAACCGCATTTTTGTTGATCGTATGGCTGGTGTGGGATTTATCCCTGCAGACAAGGCGATTAACCTAGGCTTGACGGGTTCTACACTTCGTGGATCTGGTATCGCGCGGGATCTTCGCCGCGATGAACCATACATGTTCTACGACCAAGTAGAGTTTGATGTTATCACACGCAACA
>CAMCXP010000165.1 GCA_945883395.1 Melioribacter roseus P3M-2 | reverse complement strand
CATTCTTGAACGTAGCAAAGAAGGGCAGGTTATCGACACCTGCGAGCGCGCGCGCCGATTGGTCGTTTTCAGCGTTGACATCAACAAATGCAATGCCCTCGAACCGTGGATCGGCCGAAAGTCGGCGAAACTTTGGTGTGAACAGCTTGCAGGAGCCGCACCAGTCGGCATAGAACTTCACAATGACGCGTTCGTGGCTCTTGAGCACTGCATCAAATGCACCTGGTTGTGGTTGGAGGATGTCCATGGCTAGATCCTTGGTAGTCGTGAATCAATCGTTGCGAAGGTATAGGGTTACTGCCGCGTTACCGCGTCGAATGCAGCATCCATCGAGCGCCGGCCCGAGACCAACAAGCGATAGTCGGATGTTTGTTCCGCGTGTGCATCGGAGCGCAGTATTGACGCACACGTGTTCATTGCATTGGAGACATCATCGAGTATTGCGCGAACCGTTGACGCGCTTCCGGGCGTAACGTACAGCGGTTCGCCGACGCGAATCCAGCATGTGGGATGCTGTGTGCGGAGGAGCTCATAGCGCATAGCCACAGGGACAATGCGAACCGAGCCGAGCTTCGCAGCCAGAATACCGATTCCTGGCTCGGCAACAACCGGAAGATCTTGATGAACGAGCGTGCCTTGTGGAAACATCCACAGGTATCTATCGCTTGCGCGCAGGCGGTTGACAGCATAGGAGAGCGACGACATAGCGCTGCGGGCATCTTCGCGAATCACGCTGAACATCCCAATGCGCGAAAAAAACCGGTACTTCGTCAGCTGCTTGAATTCCATCATTCCATCGGCGTCGAGGCCGTGCTCACGCACCGACAGAACGATGGTCATCACAGCATCCCACCACGAGCCGTGTGTGCAGGCGAAGATAGTCGGCACCGACGTATCCTGTGTGCGCAGATGCTCCTCACCTGTAATCCAACACGCAGAAAATGCACGTCGAACGCTACGGTGAAAGTACCATCCCCAGAAGGCTTTGCTCACGGGATCGGGTTTGGCGGGGATGAATCGTTTGGACATCGCTAGTTTTGTCAAGACGTGAAAGCTACCACAGTGGAACGAAACCAACATAGAGTGATTGTCGGAATGTCCGGCGGCATTGATTCAAGTGTCGCCGCAGGACTCCTAGTTGAGCAGGGGTTAGACGTTATCGGAATCACGATCAAGACCTACAAATACGAAGATGTTGGTGGAAATGTCGGCAACGACTCTTCGTGCTGCTCGCTCGATGGTATCAACGACGCGCGCAAAGTTGCGCTTGGTTTAGGTATTCCACATTACACCGTTGACTTTACCGAGAGCTTCAAGGCCAACATCATCGACTACTTCGTCGAAGATTATCTCGCCGGTAACACACCCAACCCCTGCGTACGCTGTAACCGGCAAATCAAGTGGGGAGAGATGCTTCGCAAGGCAGACTCGCTTGGCGCTGAATTTATCGCCACAGGACACTACGCTCGCATCGTCCACGACGAGGCAACCGGACGCCGATGGATTCGGCGGAGCTCTGATTTGACGAAGGATCAGTCCTACATGCTCTGGAGTGTTCGTCAGGAACACCTGGCGCGCACGATTTTTCCGCTAGCCGGATTTACAAAGCCTGAATCACGTGGACATGCCGAGCGACTTCAGCTTGAGATCGAGAAGAAACCGGAATCCTACGAGATCTGCTTCATCCCAGACAATGACTACCGCAGGTTCCTTCGCGATGCAGTTCCTGATCTCGATCAGCGCGTAGGCAAAGGGGCGATCATGCTCGATGGCAACGTGATCGGTGAGCACGAAGGATATCCATTCTACACGGTTGGTCAGCGCAAAGGGCTTGGCGTTGCGCACACCGAACCACTGTTTGTGCTCAACGTACTTCCCGATCAGAATATCGTTGAACTAGGCACAGCAGAGAAACTTGATGCTACTGTACTCACAGCACATAGTGTAAACCTGCTGAAGTACGCCGACCTTCGTGATCCTCAGCGATTCATGGTGAAGATTCGCTACAAGGATGATGGGGCACCGGCTCTGTGCCACACCGATGCCGACGGTATCCTCCATGTGGAGTTCGACGAGCCACGGCGCTCCATAGCGCGTGGCCAAAGCGTCGTGCTCTACGACGGCGACGACGTCGTGGGCGGCGGGATCATCCAGTGACATCATGCCGAAAACAGGATGAGCGCAGATGCTTGTCGGTAGCGTCGGTGATTAGTGCTTGGCGAGATAACTCGCAACACCTTCGTGCGTGTCCTTGAGTCCGTCCTTGCCGGCTTCCCAGTTTGCTGGACATACTTCGCCCTTTTCTTCAAAGAAGCGCAGAGCGTCAACCATGCGCATCGCTTCGTCGACGTTGCGGCCGAGAGGGAAGTTGTTAACAATCTGGTGTTGTACAACGCCGTTCTTGTCGATGAGGAAGAGGCCGCGGTAGGCGATCAGCTCGCTTGTGGCTGTGAGTTCTCCATCATCGTTGTACTCGTAGGCACCATCGAGCACATCGTAGTTCGATGAAATCGTCTTGTTCGTATCAGCAACGATCGGATAGGTCACACCTTGAATGCCTCCGTTAGCCTTTGGCAGTTGGAGCCATCCCCAGTGTGATTGTTCTGTATCTGTTGAGCATGCAACGATGGCAACGCCCTTTGCTTCGAAGTCGGCAAGACGCTCTTGGAATGCATGGAGCTCTGTTGGGCAGACGAATGTGAAGTCCTTCGGATAGAAGAAGAAAATCACGTGCTTACTGCCGAGGTACTGATCGAGGGAAAAGTTTTCGATGATTTCCTCGCCATTGACAACAGCTTGTGCTGAGAATCGAGGAGCTTTCTTTCCAACCAAGACGGCCATGATACTGTCCTTTGAGAGATGTAAACAACTGATGTCGTGTGAAGCGTCTGCAGGTCGACATTCCTACCGACCGGCCCTTTGACGATAACTCAGTACTTTTGTTGGCAAATGAGTACCGCAACTTCGCTCTTTTCTCTCGAATGTACCGACGCAGATGGAAGCGCTCGTGCAGGACGGCTGGTGACGGATCACGGGGAAATCCCGACTCCGATCTTTATGCCTGTCGGCACGCAGGGGGCTGTTAAGGCCATGGACCATCGCTCGTTGCGCGAGCTCAATGCACCGATAATTCTCGGTAACACCTATCACCTCTACCTTCGTCCAGGTACCGAGACGCTCCGTGCGATGGGTGGGCTTCATCGGTTCTCAACGTGGGACAGACCTATTTTGACCGACAGCGGTGGGTTCCAG
>CAMCXP010000164.1 GCA_945883395.1 Melioribacter roseus P3M-2 | reverse complement strand
TCGGATCGGACGCTTCACACTTCTTGAACGCTGGCAACATGTTGCGTACGATTGTAATGTGACCGTGTCGTCGGATCGCGACATGCACATGCGTTCGTTCGTCGAACGTCATCCTAGCACACACACGTTTGCGTCACTACCAACGCTTGCAATCGCTGGGCATGTGGCCCTGGCACCGCACGTTATGCGACAGCTGATTGACCTCTGTGCTTCAAGCAGCACACCTCTAGCAGTGTATTGCGGCGGATTCATTGTTGGCAGGTTTTTTCCTGCGCCAGTGGCAACACCAAACGAACTTGCAACCGCACTGGATAACATGGACAGTGCCTATTCCGAGCAGGTCACGGTATATGGACATCGAATCGAGCGCTTATGGCAGACGTTTGATCTGCTACCGCACGGAATTGAATGGGATGCTGAACTCATCTCATCACATGTCGATCCAAGTGCTGTTATCCATCCAAGTGCGGTGATCGACACTACGCATGGCCCTGTGATTGTCAGTGAGGGAGCAACGATTGCGCCCCTTGCCGTTGTGATTGGACCATCCGTGATCGGACCAAACGCTAACGTCCGACCTCACGCTCACATTGAGCATTCGATCATTGGCCCAGGATGTAAGGTGGGCGGTGAAGTTGAAGGTAGTATCCTACATGGGTGGAGCAATAAGCAACATCTTGGATTCCTGGGACACTCCTATGTATGCGAATGGGTGAATATTGGTGCCGGATGCACAACATCTGACCTCAAGAACACCTATGGACACGTTCACGTTGACATGCCGTGGGGTCGAGAAGATACTCAGCGGATGTTTGTTGGGTTGCTCATGGGCGACCATACAAAAGCAGCCATTGGCACCCAGTTCCTCACCGGAACAGTGTGTGGCGTGAGTTCGAATATTGTGTCTGCGGGATTCCCACCGAAGGCCATCGGATCATTTCGATGGATCGATGAATCATACAATGTCGACAAGGCCGTGTCGGTTGCTCAGACTGTCATGATGCGTCGCTCGGTGGTTCTTGGTGAAGCCGCAGAAGACCTTCTGCGCTCACGTTGGAATGAGGCATCCTGATGGCTCCCTTACATATATGGATCACTGGGGCTGGTCGCGGCATTGGTGCCGCGATTACCCGTGAACTTGCATCAGGTAATCATTGCACCATCTCTGGGCGCAACCGTACCTCACTCGAAGCGATCGCGGCAGACTTCCCATCGGACATGATGCACATTGCTCCGTGCGATGTGGCGCGGCACGAAGACGTCATGGCTGCTCATCAGAGCGCTGTTGCAAGATTTGGACCCGTCAATGTTCTCATCAACAACGCTGGGATCGCATCGTTTCGCCCCTTCATCGAGACATCTATCGACGAGTTTGATCATCAGATCGCAGTCAATCTTCGCGGAGTGTTCTCCTGCTGCAACGCAGTTGTACCGATGATGATCGAGCGTCGTGAAGGCATGATCATCACGATTAACTCAATTGCTGCGCGTACAACGTTTACAGCGTGTTCGGCGTATGGAGCATCGAAATCGGGTGCTCTCGCACTCACGCAAGTGCTGCGGGCGGAATTACGTGAACACGGCATCAAGATATGCGATGTACTTGTCGGAGCAACTGATACGGATATCTGGGCTCACGAGATGCGCAACGATCACGGGCATCGCATGCTTCTCGATAGCGATGTCGCTCAATCGGTATCGACCATTGTAGATTCGTACACAAATCCCCGACTGCTTTTCGAAGAACTGACCATACGACCTCAACTTGGAGATCTCTAGCATGAAGCGTGTCCTTCTTCTTATTGCCGCGTTATCATTCGGCATGATCGAGTCTACCGCACAAGCGAATCAACTTTACAGCCACGGCGATCCTACTCCTGAAGAGCAACAGATGCTCGAAATGGTGAATCGCGCACGCGCTAATCCAGCAGAAGAAGGTATCCGTCTCATGGATACTGATGATGCACGTGTTCAGGGAGCCTACAGCTACTTCAAGATTAACAAGACCTCAACGAAGGCAGCATTTACTGCCTATCCGCAACGTCCGCCACTTGCATTCCATCCTGATCTTATCACAGCAGCTCGCAACCATTCGAAGGATATGGATGCGAATAATTTCCAGGGTCACACCAGCTCGAATGGTGATGATCTCGGCAGACGCTATGCAAAGGTGGGATATGCATCCCAAGGCATGTACGGTGAGAATGTCGCTGCGTATAGCGAAAGCGTGTGGCATGGTCACTGCGGACTCAATGTCGACTGGGGTGAGCAGAATCAGATCGATCTCGGCCACCGTGAAAACATCATGAACTTTAAGAGTGCTGTCTACACCGAAATCGGTATCGGCATTCTCTATAACGGTAAGGGGCTCATGCAGGGATATGTTGGCCCATACGTCGTAACGCAGACATTTGGCACGCGCATGCAGCGTTATATAACGGGTGTTGTCTTTGCCGATAAGAACAACAACGGATTCTATGACCTCGGCGAAGGCCTTGAAGGTGTCACAGTCAAACCAAGCCGTGGAACATTCTATGCAGTTTCCGGCACATCGGGTGGCTATGCGATACCCTTCACCGGTTCCGGTTCAGTCACAATCACAGCAAGTGGTGGTAACCTCTCTGCACCAGTGACAAAGACAGTCGACTTCACCGGCGACAACACAAAGGTCGACTTCATTCCAGCATCTGCAGGACCGGGTGCAGTTACGCTTCAGGCTCCAGCAAACAACGCGACTGGTCGCACACTAGAGCTCGCATTGTCGTGGGGTAAGGGTTCGCTTGCGGACGCCTACCAATGGCAGGTTTCGACGATGCAGTCGTTCGCGGCCAATTCTATCGTTGACTCTGGAACTGTGAATGGCACAACGGCCACTGTTACGCTGTCAGCCTGCAATACACGTTATTTCTGGCGTGTACGTGGCGTGAACAGCATCGGACCAGGAGCATGGTCGAATGTATTTGCATTCACAACAGGGGGCAAGAATCCAGCATCATGCTCTGGGATGGCACCTCGCGGTGCTGTAACAGTTGACATCGTTGGAGCAATCCCCTTTTCATGGTCTGCTTCAGCTGATGCCACGACGTATCACTTGCGCATCAAGATGGCCGCCAGTCCGTTTACCGTTGTGTTCGAAGATTCAACTCTTACCGGCACATCGGCACAGATAGGTCCGGGGGACGTTGGTCCAGGGTCATTCACGTGGGAAGTGCGTGGAGTGAACACGTGCGGTAAAGGCGGCTGGTCAACTCCTCAAGCATTCCAGCTGACAGTGACCAGTGTTGAGAATCTCAACGAGCACG
>CAMCXP010000163.1 GCA_945883395.1 Melioribacter roseus P3M-2 | reverse complement strand
CAACGACATACACGGTGTAGTCACGCTGAGCAGGAAAGAGCGCTGGTGCTCGCAGGTATGACGTGCCATTGAAAAAGATGGCAGGACGACCATTGATCGTCCGACGAAGGAGCGCAGATCCATCTGCAGCCACACAGATATGGCCTCCGACGATGGACGCCCACGTGCTTACGGCAGATGAGGTATCCGTTGGCACTGACTGCGTCACCAGGGTGTCAGCCCGCAACCACAGGCGTAGACCTGTCGTGGGGAGTGGCTGCGCAGTAGAAAAACTCGCAACAGCAATCATCGACGTGACAAGCGCGAGCACGAATCGTCGGGAAAGGGTCATCCGACGAATATATCCTACTTACTTCCCGATCGCCAGCACTTCATACTGAATCACTCCAGCAGGGACCTTCGTCTCGACGACATCTCCAACGACTCGCCCCAACAGGGCTTTGCCGAGCGGACTGGTAACAGAGAGCTTATTTTGCTCAAAATCTGCTTCCTCAGCCGAGACAAGCAGGTAGTTGATCTCGTTGTTCGTTCTGCGATTCATGAGTTTGACACGACTCAGAATGTAAACCTTGTCGTCAGGGAAATCCTTGGCTTCAATCACCTGCGCCTTACCCAACATCGTCTGAATCCGAGAAATACGAATCTCGAGCAGTTCCTGGGCATGCTTGGCGGCATCGTAGTCGGCGTTCTCCGACAAATCGCCATGACTACGTGCTTCTGCGATCTTCTGGGCAATATCGCGACGTCCGCTGCTCTTCAATTCATGCAACTCCGCTTGGAGCTCATGAAGCTTTTCTTTAGTGATGTATACGGCGTCGCCGGACATGGCGCTGACTCCAAAAAGGTGAACGTCGATGGTGGTGCCGACAACAAAACAAAGCCGTACCGCGGCTTTGTCGTCTACGAATGTACAACAGTCAGGGGGCTGTTCCAACCCATAGGTCATCGATTACAAGTGCCGCAGAACATGCCCCATTTTGTCTCGTTTCGTTTCAAGATAACCGAGATTCTCCTTCGTAGGAGCGATCTCAAGTCCAACCAATTCAACAACTTCCAGACCGTGTGATTGCAATCCCACGCGCTTCTTTGGGTTGTTGGTCATCAGTCGCATCTTCCGGACACCGAGATCATGTAAAATCTGAGCACCGATGCCATAATCCCGTGGATCAGGTGGAAAACCAAGATGGACATTTGCTTCCACGGTGTCGAGACCTTGCTCTTGCAGCGCGTATGCCTTGATCTTGTTGACGAGGCCGATACCACGGCCTTCCTGGCGCATGTACAGGACAACGCCGTTGCCCTCGCGTTCGATGAGTTCCAGCGCTGCATGAAGCTGAGGTCCGCAATCGCATCGACGGGACGCAAAGATGTCGCCTGTCAGGCACTCACTGTGGACGCGCACCAACAGAGGCTGCTCCGGAGATATGTCGCCCTTAATGACGGCCACATGTTCTTTGCCGTCGATGTTGTTCTGGTAGACGCGGAGAACAAAGTCGCCATGATCACTCGGCAGACGCGCTTCGGCAACCATCTCAACGAGTGTCTCCTTCGCTCGACGATACGCTATCAGATCCTGCACGGAGATCATCTTGAGTTGGTGCGTACCTGCCATCTCCAGCAGATCAGGTACGCGTGCCATCGAACCGTCAGCCTTGAGAATTTCACATAGAACACCGACGGGCTTCAAGTTTGCAAGCCTCATCAGGTCGGCCACGGCTTCTGTGTGGCCAGCGCGGCGAAGCACGCCCCCTTCAACAGCAATGAGCGGGAAAATGTGCCCCGGGCGCCCGAAGTCGGACGGACTGGCCGAATCGTCGGACATTGCCCGGACGGTAGCCGTACGATCACGTACGCTAATTCCACTCGCAGTGCCATGCACGTAGTCAATACTCACCGTGAATCGCGTACCATGCAACGCTGTGTTGGTGTTCACCATCAACGGCAAGTTGAGCTTGAGCGCACGATCTTCCGTGAGGCTTACACAAATCAAGCCCCTACCTTCGGTCGCCATGAAATTGATGTTGTGTTCCGAGCATAACTCAGCAGCACAGACAAGATCGCCTTCGTTCTCGCGATCCTCATCATCAACAACAATGATGCATTTCCCCGCCGTTAGGTCAGCCAGGGCCGATTCGATCGTGTCGAGCATAATTACTTTGGAAGAACGCTTGCGACGGCACTCTTGTCGAACTTTACATGCGTATTCGTGGCAATAGTCACCGTGATCGAAGTCTCATCAACTTCGTGCACGGTTCCGTGGATACCGCTTGATGTTACTACTGCCTCACCCTTCTTGATGCCCGACAGAAGCTTCTTGTGCTCTTTGGCGCGCTTCTGTTGCGGACGGATGATCATGAAATAGAACACAGCGATCACACCACCGAACATCAGAACGTTCATGATGAGTGGATCGACAGCGCCTGAGGATGGAGCTTGGATGAGTGCAAGTGCGAGCATGTGTTTTTCGAAAAAGCTGAAACAAGAATGTTATTGACGAGGTGCGTTGAGACGTTCAATTGTCTCTGCTGCCCATTGACGAAACGTCCCCTCAAGAATTTTCTCACGGGCTGTTCGTACGAGCCACATATACAACGCCACGTTCTGGATCGTGGCGAGCATTAACCCGAGTATTTCACCGGCATGGAACAGGTGACGAAGATACGCCATGCTATAGTTCTGACTGCTTTCGGCGCCTACGAGCATGTCGATAGGTTCGTCTGCAGCCTTCCAACGGGCGTTCTTGATGTTCACGCGCCCTGATGTGGTAAACAACGTTCCATTACGAGCATTGCGAGTGGGCATGACACAGTCGAACATGTCCACGCCTAGGTCGATAGCACGAAGAATGTTCTCTGGCGTGCCTACTCCCATGAGGTAGCGAGGTTTTTCCTTGGGCATCACCTCTGTTGAGGCTAGCGTCATGGCATACATGTCCTCGGCTGGCTCCCCCACGCTGAGTCCGCCTATAGCGTATCCTTCAAAGTCCATGTCGACGAGCGCCGTCATGCAGGACTGACGCAGGTCGCGGTAGACGCTGCCTTGTCCGATGCCAAATTGTGCTTGACGATGTCCGTAAAGGAACGGTGTGGCAAGGTGATGTATCCGTGAGCGATCAGCCCATCGGACCGTGAGCTCCATGGACTGACGCGCCTCGGTGTAGCTAGCAGGATGCACGGTGCATTCATCAAGCACCATAATGATATCGCTGCCAATTGCCCGTTGAACCTCGACAACACTCTCTGGTGTGAAGATGTGTTTCGACCCATCGATATGTGAGCGAAACTCTACTCCGTCCTCACTCATTG
>CAMCXP010000162.1 GCA_945883395.1 Melioribacter roseus P3M-2 | reverse complement strand
AATGGCGCACACCGCTCGAAATGCATTTCGATAATCACACTTGCACAGCAGACATCTCAGTGTCTGACCGTCTCTGCTGTCAATTGAGCCATGTCGGCTTCTGTCAAGCGGCGAGCACCGATGAGGCGCTTGCCATAGTACGTTGACTTCAGTGAGGAAATCGTAACGCCGTAGCGTGATGATGAATGAGCGAAGAGATCGTCGCCCAGATAGATTCCTACGTGGCCAACAGCAACGCGACGGCGTGTGTTGAAGAACACGAGGTCTCCGAGCTGGAGGCCTGACCGTTTTGACACCGTCTTACCGACGGTTGATTGTTGTGCTGCACTGCGGGGGAGCGTAACCTTCGAAGACGTTTCGAAGATCATGCGGGTGAACGCTGAACAGTCGATACCGCTGCGCGTCATGCCACCGTACTGGTACCTCGTACCAAGCCAGTCCATAACGACATCAATAATCTTCTGCTTTGGGATACCACCTTCGGTCACTGTTCCACCCTCTTGGTCAACATAGCTGAGCCAGAGAGAGGTAAATGCATCGATATCAACCGTCACGTCATCTTCGAGCTCAAGTTCGGCAAGATCTTCACCTTGTTGATACTGGAGTTCACGAACCGATGATGCTTCGCCCAGAATTTCTCCATCTGCTGCCATGATGGCTGAGATGTCGGCGAGGTCTTCCGACCCTGCCTTATACTCCATACCGGTGAGACGGCAGAGTTCTGGACTTTGGGAGCTAACGAGATCAATAGCTTGCTTCTTGCCTGCGGCGCGAGCAGCAGGTGAGCACTTCGAGCTGCGCGATGTGCGCTTCTTCTTCTTCTTACTCGAAGCCTTCTTAACCGATGTGTTGGCACGTACAGCTGCTTCCAGCGTAACGGTAACCATTGACGATGCGGCAAAGACAAGCGTAAACAGGACGCAAAGGAGCGACAAGCCGGTCTGTCGTAACATCATCAGCTGCCTCCTAATTGTCGTGAATAAAAATGATCAACCGTCCTTCGATACCGTCTCGAGGATGAGGCGATCAGAACCGTCAAGGGTGAGCCCCTTGACGCGAGGGGTCATCACGCGGAGAACGACGTGATAGTAGAGGAAGATCCACGGGGATTCTTCCACCACGATGCGTTCCATGCGATGATAGAATGCGGCACGTTCGTCGAACGTGAGCGTTGGCGAGAGTGCCAAGCCATAGAGCGAATCAAGATCACGACGGTCGATACGGGTTGTGTTGGGTCCGTTCGGCGCAATGTTGTCGTGAATGAACAAGGCGAGGAAATTCTCAGGATCGGGATAATCCCCAATCCAACTTGTTCGCCACAGCGCGAGATCGCCGTTGCGCACCATTGAGAGGTGCTGAGGGAAATCTACCTGACGGAGTTCGACGTTGACGCCGATCTCCTTCCACTGTGCTTGAATCGCTTCCGCGATGGATGCGGTACGTTGGCTGTTGCCGAGCTGAAGCATCAGCGTCGGCAGACCACGTCCGTTAGGGTAGCCTGCTTCTGCCAGTAATCGACGTGCGAGATCGGGATCGTACCGATACCCACGCACAGAGTCCTGAAATCCCGGCATAGCCGGAGGAAGGACTCCATTTTTTGCCGGAAGCCCCCTTCCCGAGAGAAGGTAGGCCACGAGGCGATGTCGATCAATGGCATAATTCAATGCCTGACGAAGTTTCTTATTTCGCGACAACGGAGAGGCGCTTCCCGCGGGAAGCGTCGTGTCCATGAGGATACCGTAGTATTCAACGGTGTTGGCGGCGGTGCGCAGGACGCGAAATCGATCGTACGGCGGACGGAGTGAACCGTCTGGTGCAAAGACACTTGGCACAAACGATTCATCGACGTTTGAGACGAGGTCGAACTGACCTCGGGTAAACTCGAGAAACTCGTTTTTCGGATCGCGGAGGAAGGATATGAGCACCGTATCGAGATACGGAAGCCGACGCCCTTGAGCGTCTACCTTAAAGTACCGCGTGTTCCGCGTGAGTGTCAGCTCTCGATCTTGGTTCCAGGATCCGAAGGTGAACGGGCCCGTGCCTACGGGATGTCGTCCAACATCGGCTCCATACGCTTCGATCGCTTCCCTTGGAATAATCGAGCCGTATGGCATGGTAAGAACTGCAAGAAACGGAGCAAAAGGCTTGGTGAGGGTGATTCGTAATGTTGAATCATCAATCACCGTGATGCCGGAAATCGATCCTCGTTGTCCCAAACGCGTTGCCTGATGAAAGTCATCAGCACCAACGATTGATGTTCGGAATGCCCACAGACCAGTTGATTTCGTCCGTGCGTCAACGATACGTTCGATGCTAAACTTTACATCGTGTGCCGTGACGCGGCGTGTACGTGCTGCACCAAAACATGGATCGGCGTGAAACATCACATCCGTGCGGAGGTGAAATGTCCAGTCGGTTCCAGTCCCATCAACGGTCCACCGCGTTGCAAGGCAAGGGGCGATGGTGAGCGTTGAATCCAATTCCACGAGTCCATTGAACAAGTGGGAGGTGGTCCAGAGTGCACTGCGGTACGAAGCCTGAGCGGGGTCGAGACTTAAGATTCCATCAGGTTCATTGTAGCAAAATGTATGTCTGCTCTCAGATGGTGATGGCTTGTGGCCACCACACGAATGAACCAATAAACTGCAGAGTGCAAGTCCAATTATCAAAGTACGCTGCGGTACGAGCGCCCACCACTTGTGGAAGAAAGTTGACACTGTCCGCGTTTTCACAGGGCAAAGTTCAGGAAGTTTTTCCTGGATTCCAATGAACTTAAGTTCATTTTTTCACGCTATCACCGTAATCTGCCATGAGCTTACATCGATTTCCACATTGTTAATCGTGGTTTCCCGCTTCGTAGGGGCGACGAATCATCGCAGATCAGTACCCGGCGCGCACCTCTACGTCTTCTGCTTCTTTTTTTTTGCGGCAGGAAACAGGATGTTGTTCAAGATCAACCGGTAGCCGGGTGATGTTGGATGCAGGGCCAGATCTGTGGGCGGGTCGCCGACGGCATGGCGGTAGTCTTCGGGGTCGTGCCCACCGTACCAGGTAAACGTACCGCGTCCGACGTTGCCGTGGATGTAGCGCACTTGGTCGGTTCCATCACGTTCAGCAAGCACTGTCACAGACTTCTTGATGATGCCCTTGTGATAGGCCGTGGTCTGTCCAAGAAAGCCCTTCACAACATTCACATGGCACTGCGTGAGCATAGTCGGGACGGGATCGTACTTCGCTGAGAAGTCGAACAGCGTAAAGTAGTCGCTCGACTCTGTCTGCAGGATCAAATTGGCATCAACGTCAATATC
>CAMCXP010000161.1 GCA_945883395.1 Melioribacter roseus P3M-2 | reverse complement strand
GGGGTAGGTGGGCAACGCTTCGACCCGAGTATCAACGTACGAAGTCAGGAATTATGGTTTCGTCGTTCGGAGTTGCGTAAGGGTTGCCACAAGATCAAGTGCTCCGGCAGCCGACTCACGTCCCTTATGACCATGAATGCCCCCGGTTCGCTCCCACGCTTGCTCGATATTCTCGGTTGTCAGGACACCAAACATACATGGCACGCCAGACCTTACAGACAGATCCATCAGAGCATGGGCAACTGGTGATGCGACATACTCGAAGTGTGCGGTCTCGCCACGAACGATCACGCCGAGGGTTATGACCGCATCCACGCGCTGTGTTGCAATCATGGTGCTAGCTGCAACGGGGATCTCATAACTGCCTGGTACGCGAGCAATCACAATATCTGATTCGGCAACGCCTGCCGAACGAAGCGTATCGATTGCACCAACGACAAGCATCTCAACGATATCGGCGTGCCACTGGGCCGCAACGATACCGATACGACGACCGCTGCCGGACGCGGTAAGGGCTAATGATGTTGACGTAGTGGTCATACCGTCTGCCCATTGCGAACCTGAACAACACGTGTTTGGATCGCATCGAGGTGTGCAGACGTGATGCCAAATGTTCCGAAATTCCGTTCGTCGTACTCGCGTGTGCCATGAAAATCCGAGCCGCCCGTTACAAGGAGTTCGTGCTGATCGCACAGCACGCGATAGTACTCGCGCGTTACATACCAATGTGACGGATGGAAGACTTCGATGCCGTCCACGCCTGTATTGACCAGCGTAAGGAACGCATGTGGATCTGCATAGTGACGCCCTGGATGGGCGATTGAGGTAATGCCGCCGGCGCGATGCACCATCTCCACGGCCTTCGCAACAGGGAACGGACTCTTGGCTGCATAGCCAGGCTTGCCGGTGTCAAGATAGATGTCGAACGCTTGTTGGATTGATGAAACGATGCCGCGTTTGACCAGCACGTGGGCAACATGCGGACGTCCGATCGGTGCTTTCCCGGCAACGTCGACCACCTCGTCGAACGAGATCGGAACGCGTAGCATGTTCAGTCGGTCGACCATCTCACGACCACGACGTTCTCGATCGGCACGGAAGAACTTCTCGTATTCTTGAATCTCTTGATTGTCGGCGTCAAGATAATAGGCAAGCATGTGAACTTCACGTCCAGCTTCAAAGCATGAGATCTCGATACCTTCGATAAGCTGCAACGGACCGTTATATCCCTCTTCTCGAAGGATGCGGATGGCGTCCATGTTATCGTGATCGGTAATTGCGAGCACGGAAAACCCCGCCTGCTCAGCTTTGACCACAAGTTCGATTGGAGATAGAACACCGTCGGATCGGAGTGTATGTGCATGGAGGTCGCCGATAATGGGATTTGTCATTGCGCTCGACTCCCACGAATAAACCATGCCCGCCGAATCAGACCATCATGGCATTCATAGGTTGCCACTGCATGAATAATCTCGTTATCGCGCTGGCCACTCACGTGTTCGTGATCGACGACAAAGGGCGAGCAGACAAAGCGGTTCACTAGTGTGCAGCGGAGGTCCGTGCAGCGTTCGAACATAGCTTGATAGCGCTCGACGAGCGCATGTCGACCACGACAAAACACCTCACCAGAGGCGAGATCAATCAACTCGATATCGTCCGCATATACTGCGGCAAACTTCCCGATGTCCCTGGCATTATATGCCTCGAGTTGTTCCTGTGCACACTGAGCAGGTGTGCGAGTGGGTTGTTGATTCATTACGGGCAAAGATAGTCCCTTAGCGCTTGTCCTCAATGTCGAATACGTCGGCTATCATCCGCTGCAGCACCGCAAGTGGGTCGGCCGAGGTTGATTTCAGTGTAGCCTCGGCAGTTTGCAATGCGCGCAATCCACGTTCGACGCGGATGGGACCAATACGATCAAGCGCATCAAAGTGTTCGCCAACAGCAAACGGCGGGATCTTCGCTAGGCGTGCGATTTCCGAGCTGTCGGTGTTTCCACGCAGATCAATCAGGCGGTAGAGAGCCATAAAGTAGCGCGCCAACATTGCAATGATGAGCATCTCCTGACGGTCGACGCTGAGCATGCGCGCGATGATTGTCATGGCTCGTGCAGGTTCTGCGCGACCAATAACACGTTGTAACTCGAAGACGTTGAATTCGCGTGAGCTACCAACGATTGCCTGGACATCATCAAGTGTTACATCATTACGATCACCCATGTAGGCCCTCAGTTTTTCGAGCTCCATGGTGAGCTCGCGCAATGAAACGCCCATTTTCGCGACCAAGAGCTCTGTAGATCCTTGCGGGAGATTGAGCCCCATCGTTGCTGCTCGTTTGGTAATCCAGGAACCGAGCTGACCTTCCTTCATACGTCCATATTCAACGAACGGGACGTTCGGTAGCAGCAAATTGAAAGGGTACTTTAATGAGGAGAGCTTGCGTTTTGCGGTGGCGGCATTTTTTGTGAGTGCAGACCCAAGACCGGCTGCTGACGCGAGCGTTGCCGTCAAGAGCAGGAATGTGCTCGACGATGGCGCATCGAGATAGCTCTGCATGGCATCTCCACCTTTGCGTGACTTCGACGCGGCGAGCTTATCAGCACGACGCACCCAAATGACACGCCGGTCGGACATCATCGGGAAGGAGCGTGCCAGGCTAAGCACAGCGTCAAGCGTCATACCTTCGCCATCGAGCACGTCGCAGTTCATACCGGTCGTATCAGCTGCACAGGCGGCCTCATAGAGACGCGAAGCATCTTCGTCTACAAGAAGATCCTCTTCGCCAAACAGAACGAGGATGGGAGGGAACTTGCCGGATGAGCAGATCGTATCAATCATCGTTGCGATGTTCTCGGATCGAGTGCGTCGCGGAGTCCGTCACCGAATACATTGAGAACCAGCACAGCGATTGCCATGGCGATGCTCGGGAAGAGTGTCATGCCCCAGTTCGTACCGAGAGCGATATAGCCATAGCCATCCTTGATCATCTGGCCCCATGATGGCGTCGGTGGCTGAACGCCGAGTCCGATAAAACTTAAGGATGCCTCAGCGATGATCGCCGTGGCAAATCCTGCGGTCGAAAGCACAATGATCGGACCCGCAGCGTTGGGAAGCATATGCCGGAAGATGGTCCGCATATGTCCAAACCCAAGTGCACGTGTTGCCTCAACGTACTCTTGCTCACGAATTGAGAAGAACTGCCCTCGTATGATCCGCGCGATGTCAACCCAGGACGATATACCGATGGCGACAAACGTCTGCCAGTATCCTTTTCCGAGGATCACGCTAAATGCGACCACCAGCAGAATCGTTGGGAATGACCACACAACGTTGACGAACCACATGATGCTGTCATCGACCGAGCCGCGGAAGTATCCTGCCAGCGCACCAAGCAGAATACCGATAGCAAGTGCGATCGACTCAGAG
>CAMCXP010000160.1 GCA_945883395.1 Melioribacter roseus P3M-2 | reverse complement strand
GTTGACACTCCTTTTCGTGTTCTGCGTTGCATCTATTGCCAGCTCGGCTGACACGTTGTTCGTCGCCGCGTCAGCAAATCCCGGGGGCACCGGGCAGTCGTGGGTCTCGGCATTCCGAACGTTGAACTTTGCACTAGCTGACTGGTCTGAAGGCGACGAGATCTGGGTTGCAGCAGGTGCGTACACAATGCCGGATTCTGGCTACAAGGTGCGCAATGGAATGCGCTTCTACGGCGGTTTCCGCGGAATAGAAGCTGCGCGTGAAGAGCGCGACTGGTATCGCAATCGCTCAATTCTGCAGTCGGATGACGGAGCATATATCGTGCGCATGATCGAGTGTGATTCGTCAACGCGTCTTGATGGCTTTGTGCTGCAAGGCACGTTGCAATCGGCGATTCTCATTCAGGGCGGCGCACCCCGCATTTTTAACTGCCACATCCGAAACTGCACGTCGCCAACCGTGGGTGCAGCAATACACATCGAGCGTGCGTATCGAACACGGGTTGAGTACTGTGTGTTCGAAAATAATCGAGCAGAGCAACGTGGAGGCGCCGTGTACATGTTCGGCACCAACAAAGATCTCAAGGGATGGGGTCCGTTCTTTGGCCAGTGCCACTTCGTCAACAACTCCTCGGCTGAAGGTGGTGCGCTTGCGATGGTCGACTGCGCCGGCATTCCGCAGATCGTCTCGTCGGTCTTTGTCGGCAATAATGCATCGCTATCGGGTGGTGCAGTAATGACGCGCTTTGTCTACCCGTACATAAACAACACCACCTTTGCCCGCAACAGCCTCTCAACGCCATCGGAGACCGGTGGTAAGACCATCGCGATGTCGGGTGGGCACATGCAGAACTCGATTGTGTGGAACGGAGATGAAGATCTTACACCGCATGTCGTGAAGCTCGAGCTTCCAGGTGATTCGTCGAAGTTACGTGCACTTGCAAATTGCATTGAGCGCGACTTCGACTATGGATTTGTGCAGTTTGATCCGTCCTTTGTCAATATCGATGATCCAGATGGTAGCGATAACTTCTACGGCACGGATGATGACGGACTGTATCTCGCAGAGGGCTCATTTGTGAGCAATTACGGCATCATTGACGGTTTCGTCAATCACCGTCAACAAGACATTGTTGGTAATCCTCGCCTAGTCGGACGCAAGGTCGACCTTGGTGCGTACGAAGGCCAGCGCATGGACGGAAGGCTTGGATTTAGGGATGTCATGCGTGAGCTCCGTAAAGGGGGCTTGGTGCTGATGTATCGGCATGGAAAGACAGACTGGGAGTCGCGCGACCGCGGTCCATCTCCAGAGTGTTTCCCTGGCCGCAATCTCATCGCAGAAGGTCGCGAGCAATGCACAGAAATCGGTGCGCAGCAGCGTATGCTAGGCATTCCTGTTGGTGATCTCTTTACGAGTCCAGTATGCCGATGCTGGGAGACACTCCAGAAAATGCACGGCGGATACACCATCAAGAGTCACTGGGGTGGAGGGGCCGCATCCGGCGCAACAGAACAATCGCGGTTAGCTGACCTTCGCACCGTTCCAACGAATGGCAACCGATTTATTTCTACGCATGATGGTGTGTGTCAGTTTGTCTTTAACCGCGATGGCGGCGGCGAGATCATCACCACAGCCGAATACATGGAAGGCGACTGCCTTGTTATCCGTCCGTTGGGTGATTCGTTGGAGATCCTGGCGCAATGGTGTTCGGATACGTGGGAACGCTATCACGTGCGGTTCCCAGATGGCGAAACATCGGTGCATGAAGAAGTTGCCCTGGTACAGATCGGCAACATAACAGCCATGCCGCAGCCTGCGGTTGAGCAGGTGCGCCTTGTATCACAAGTTGGTGGCTCGGCGCGCATCGTCGATGCGATGGGGCGCACTACGGGTAGTCTCACATTCGACAACGTGGACCGTGTAGCGACAATCAGTGTTGCTACGTATCCGCAAGGAACATACTACCTCGTTGGCGAGAGCATTCGCGGATCGTTCGTCGTTATTCGCTGAGCGGCTCACTGCCGTATTGACGAGCCATCGATTCGTCGAACGCACCTTCCCAGCGTGCTACCACGATGCAGGCGAGGCAGTTTCCCATGAGGTTTACACTCGTGCGCGCCATATCCATGAATTCATCAACGCCGAAAATCATTGCAACGGCGATTGGACCATACTTCTGAAGATCGCCTGGGAGGAAGGATGACAGCGTTGCAAGGAGGATCACGAGAGATGCGCGTGGTACCGCAGCAACACCCTTCGACGTGATCATCAACGTTAGCATCATCATGATCTGCTGTTCAATGCCGAATGTGAAGCCCGGCACAGTTGCAGCCATAGCCTGCATCACAAACACGCTCGCCATCGACAAATACAGCGTTGTGCCATCGAGATTGAACGTATAGCCGGCCGGCATTACAAAGCCAACGATGCGCTTCGGTACGCCGAATGCTTCCATACGCTCCATTGCCATAGGCAGTGCGCTCTCGCTCGACGTAGTGACGAAGGCCAGGGTGAATGGTTCGCGGATTGCACGGAAGAACTGCTTAAGCGGTATGCGCGCAATCCAGATCACAGCACCAAAGACAACCACAACGAAGATTACCAGTGCTGCATAAAGAGAGCCAATCAGTAATCCAAGGGATGCAAGAATTCCCAATCCTTGATGTCCGACGGTTGCTGCCATTGCTGCACCAATACCGATTGGTGCAAACATCATCACGATGTTCGTGAACTTGAACATTGTCTGGGCGAGCGCATCGCACCATGCTATCATTGGCCGTGCGCGTTCGCCGAGGGCAGAGAGTGCTATTGCAAAGATTACTGAGAACGTTACGATCTGAAGCACATCTCCCTTGGCCATCGCATCGATGATGCTTGTCGGGAAAATGTGAAGGATGGTCTCGATGATCGACTTCGGTTGTGTTGCTGCGATAGATGCAATGCTACCTGGATCACCCGACAGCACAACGCCTGCGCCTGGCTGCACGAGATTCACAACGAGCAGGCCAACCACCAGAGCCAATGTCGTAACTACTTCGAAGTAGATGGCAGACTTCAGTCCCATGCGCCCGATATGCTTGCCCCCTCCACCTGCAATTCCCACGACGACCGTTGCAAACACGAGCGGAGCAATGATCAGTTTGATCAAGTGAATGAAGATGTCGCGAATCCAACCGATGCTTGTTCCAAACTCCGGCGCGAAATGTCCGATGGCAATACCAAGAGCAACGCCAATCAGAATCTGTTTTGTTAACGACAATTTCATGGATATGTCTGACGGCAGGGTCGACCCTATGTGGTCGACCCGGTGAAGGAAACGATGACGGCAGGGTCGACCCTGTCTCGCCCATTGTTATTCGTTCGGCGAGCGACAATTTATACACGAAACACCGCACGGATTTTGTGTTACGGCGACCGTCGTGGCGACCACATAGGGTCGCCACTGCCGTGCGATC
>CAMCXP010000159.1 GCA_945883395.1 Melioribacter roseus P3M-2 | reverse complement strand
GTCCGATCGCTATGCTGTTGAAAGTCAGATTCGCACGCATGGTTTCGAGCTAAGTGCCTCACTGATCGAGATTCAACCGTTACCCGGCAGCTCAACGCTCACGACAGCGCAGATCTGCGCTGCCATTGAGCAGCACGGCGACGCTGTTGCACTGGTGCTTCTCAGTGGGGTGCACTTCTATACCGGGCAGTGTTTTGATATGCAGACAATTGCTCGTTGCGCGAAGTCCGTGGGTTCTCATGTTGGCCTCGATCTCGCACACGCAATTGGGAATGTTGAGCTCAAGCTCCACGACTGGGGTATCGACTTTGCCGTGTGGTGTTCCTACAAATACCTCAATGCCGGTCCAGGTGCCGTTGGGGGGATGTTTGTGCACGAGACGTATGCCGAGCGGCCGGATCTGCCGCGCTTCGCTGGCTGGTGGGGAAATGAAGAGTCTACCAGATTCCTGATGCAGCACGCCTTCGCGCCTTCAAACGGCGCAGATGGATGGCAGCTTTCAAATGCTCCCGTGATGAACATGGTGGGTTTGCGCGCATCGCTTGAATTGTTCGACGCGGCAGGGTTCCCTGCGCTGTGCGACAAGCGTAACGCACTTACTGGGCTACTTCACGAGGTGCTCATCGATGTGTTTGAGGCACACCCATGGGCCAAGGTTATTACGCCGGCAGACCCATCGCAACGGGGTGCGCAGCTGAGCGTGCAGTTTGAGCATGATGGGCGAGCGGTGTTCGAGGCCCTTATCGCTGGTGGTATCATTGTCGATTGGCGTACGCCCGATGTGATACGGATTTCACCCGCGCCACTCTATGTGCGGTTTGCCGACGTTGTTCGGGTGGGTGAAGCACTCAATGCTATTCTTCAGGAGTTTTCGTGAGCATTTCGGAGATCGAACCAGAACGGTATGTTATTGGTCGTCGTGCAGTAGCCGAAGCGCTCGAGAGCGGAACGCCGCTCGAAAAGATATTCGTTGCCTACACAGTTGAAGAGAGCAGCGCGTTGTCGCAGTTGCGTGTGGCAGCGCGTAGTCTTGGTGTTCAGTGCAGCACCATGGACCGCCGCAAGTTCAATGTCCTTGAGCGTCAGCTCGGATGTGCGATGAATGATGCACAGGGTGTGATTGCAATCAGACCAGTGCGCGAAGCGTTGTCATTGGAGGTGCTGCTTGCACAGGCCAAGGCCAGTTGTGCCGAGCCGATTCTGGTTGTTCTTGATGGCATTACCGATCCGCATAATCTCGGGGCGATTGCGCGTAGCGCCGAAGGCGTGGGAGCCGCCGGCTTAATCCTGCCAACGAAGTATAGCGCGCCCGTTACTCCCGTTGCTGTGAAAGCATCGGCAGGAGCGCTTGAGCATCTTCCGATTGCAAAGGTGCCACGCGTCTCGGAGGCATTGAAGGTCTGTAAATCTCAGGGTTGGCGCATCGTTGGAACTGCTGTTCCGGCGTCAGCGCTCTACACAGATGATGTGTATGGAGGCCCGTTGGTGATTGTTATCGGGAACGAAGGCGAAGGACTGCATCCGAGCGTCCAGGCTGTCTGCGACGTGCTCGTTGAAATCCCGATGTCGGGTCATGTACAGTCGCTTAACGCCTCGGTTGCCGCTGGGATTGTTCTCTTCGCCGCTAGATCCCGTCGCACAGCTACGCAGTAATTGAACGACTACCGCGTAGTGACGACATCATCGCGGCGCGCTGGCCGAGAGCTGCAGCGAAGAACCGATGATTCTTCACATCGTCCATGCATCTGTCTATCAGCAGAGCATAGACGTTGATCACGTTGTCATTCGAGATAGGGTCGCGGAGACGAAGGTGCGAGAAAACTCTGAATCTCAGACAAGTCACGTATGCTATGGCACTGGGGTGGCTATCTTTGTGCCTGTTTTTACCCAATTGTTGATCCGATCGTATGTCGCACGTACAACGCAATGACCAAGAACTCCAGCGTATTGAAAAGCTCCATGAGCTTCGCGCGCTTGGCGTGAATCCATTTCCTCCATCGTTCGACCTGACGCATCACGCAGCGGAGATTCTCGCGACGTTTTCCGACGAACAACCAGATGCGCTCGCATCTGTGCGCGTTGCAGGCCGGATTATGGCGATTCGGAAAATGGGTAAGGCTTCGTTCTGTCACGTCCAGGACATGACTGGTCGCATACAGATCTATCTCAAGCGTGACGATCTCGGTGATGCCTACGAGCATCTTCGTCTGTATGATATCGGCGACATCCTCGGTATTGAGGGATTCGTGTTCCGTACGCGAATGGGAGAGATCAGTGTGCACGCCCGCACGGTAACACTGCTAACGAAGAGTGTTACACCTATTCCGGTTGGAAAGGAAGAAGTTGCCGAGGATGGAACCGTCACGCGATACGATGCTATCGCCGACAAGGAGCAACGCTACCGCAAACGCTATCTCGACCTGATCGCGAATCCAGATATCAAGGCGACGTTCGTCAAGCGTGCAAGGATCATATCGACGATGCGCCGCTTCTTCGATGAGCGAGGATGGCTCGAAGTCGAGACGCCTATCCTACAGCCCATCTATGGCGGTGCAACTGCGCGCCCCTTTGTTACGCATCACAACGCACTCGATGTTGAGCTCTATCTGCGTATTGCAGATGAATTGTATCTGAAGCGTCTGATTGTAGGGGGCTTCGAAGGTGTGTACGAGATCTCGAAGAATTTCCGGAACGAGGGTATGGATAAGACCCACAATCCGGAATACACAGCAATGGAGATCTACGTAGCCTACAAGGACTACGAATGGATGATGGGGATGACAGAGCAGCTCGTCAATGCGATCGTGACCGAAACATGTGGTTCCGACGTTGTCTCGTATCAGGGTACGGAGCTGTCGTATGCGCTTCCGTTCCGCCGCGCTGCGATGTACGATTTGTTTGATCAGCACACGGGATTGAATCTGCGTGGCTTGGATCGTGCAGGTTTGCTTGCTGCAGCACGTTCGCTCGAGGTGGATGTCGATCCGGCCGCAAGTGCAATGAAAATTCTTGATGAGATCTTCAGCGTGCTTGTGCAACCACACTTGGTGCAGCCGACCTTCGTGATGGACTATCCCGTTGAAATGTCGCCGCTTGCGAAGAAGCACCGTACAACAGACGGCCTCGTCGAACGATTCGAACTATTCGTCATGGGTAAGGAAATCGCAAATGCCTTCAGTGAGTTGAATGATCCGCTGGATCAGCGTGCTCGACTTGAAGATCAGGCAACGATTCGAGCTGCCGGTGACGATGAAGCAATGATCGTTGATGACGACTTCCTTCATGCGATTGAAGTTGGCTTGCCACCAACGGCTGGACTCGGCGTTGGTATTGATCGTCTTGTGATGCTGTTGACCGACAATGACTCAATTAGGGATGTGCTGTTCTTCCCGCAGATGCGCCCGGAGCGCACAGGGCCGGCGTCGGATCACGTCAACGAGGAGTAACGGTGGGATATACTCGCATCGAGGGTGTCAACGAAACTGCCCCTCG
>CAMCXP010000158.1 GCA_945883395.1 Melioribacter roseus P3M-2 | reverse complement strand
GTACAGAGCTTCCAGCCCGCCGGTACAGGTGAATCACCGTTGGCAACCGTTGAACAGTGGATCAATGTTATCGATCCCAAGACCGGCAAGCATGGTCGCTTCGAAACGAACACCATGCCGCAATGGGCAGGCTCATGCTGGTACTTCTTGCGCTATATCGATCCGCATAACAACGATGCATTCGTCGATCCCGAGAAGGAACGCTACTGGATGGGATCGACCGGCGTTGACCTCTACATTGGTGGAGGAGAGCACGCCGTGCTTCACTTGCTGTACGCTCGGTTCTGGCAGCAGGTGATGTTTGACTACGGACGTGTCTCGACGCCCGAGCCGTTTACACGGCTGTTCCACCAGGGCTTGATCATGGGCGAAGACGGACGAAAAATGTCTAAGTCGCTCGGCAACGTTGTGAATCCCGATGATGTGATTGCCTCCCACGGCGCAGACGCACTCCGTTTGTACGAGATGTTCCTTGGTCCGCTCGAGGCATCTAAGCCATGGAACACGCAAGGCATCGACGGAATCTCACGCTTCTTGAATCGCACGTGGCGCATGATGGTCACCGAGGATGGTACGTTATCCCCTGCCGTCGCTGATGTGCCATGCACACCTGAGCAGGATCGCGTGTTACATGCGACGATCAAGAAGACACGTGAGGATGTTGATGCGTTGAGCTTCAACACAGCAATTGCGCAGTTCATGATCTTTGTCAATGAATTCACACCAGCAACGGAACGTCCGCTTCACGCGATGCGTGCCTATGTGCAATGTCTTGCACCATTCGCACCGCATATCGCAGAAGAACTGTGGCTAATCCTCGGTGGCAGTGGGTCAGTGCATCTGTCAGTATTCCCCGACTTCGATGCAACAAAGCTGATTGCGCAGAGCGTTGAAGTGGTCGTGCAGATCAGCTCAAAGATTCGCGGCAAGATCATAGTTGCGCCAGATGCCGACGCAGCAACGATGGAAGCAGCTGCGCGAGCAGATGAAAACGTCGTCAAGCACTTGGATGGCAAGACTGTCGTCAAGACCATCGTTGTCCCTGGCAAGCTTGTCAACTTCATCGTCAAGTAATCATGCAAATCCTCGTTGTCCTCGCAGCGGTAGTGCTCAGCACAATCAGTGCTGTAGCACAACAAGGCTATGCCGGACCTTTCATTGGTGGACGTCTCAATGCCGCGTTGCTCAATGAAGTGTCGGGCATTGCAGTCGACCAGCAGGTTGATCCACGTCTGTGGCTCATCAATGATTCCGGCGACAAGCCGCAGATCTATTGCGCCGCAATGCGTGGCGAGTTGCGATTTAAGATTCGCGTGACGAATGCTACGAATGTCGACTGGGAAGACCTTGCCATCAGCTATGCTGGGAAACAGTGCAACATCTACGTTGCAGACATCGGCGATAATAATGGCAAGCGTGCCAACGTCACCATTTACCGTGTGAATGCTCCGTCCGACAGCGTCGACATGATCCCAATGGATCGCGATGGCATTGGCGTTGTCAACGACACAGCAGACGTATTCACGTTCACGTATCCCGACGGGGCGCGTGATGCCGAGGCATTCCTCGTTGATCCACGCACGAATGACTTCTACATCATCTCGAAGCGCGACAAGCTTGCGCGCGTGTATCGTGCCGCTGCACCGCACCGTAATGGCTCAACACGCACACTCGAGTTTGTAACCACACTTCCGATGTCGATGCTCACGGCTGGCGACATCTCGCACGACGGCTCGATGATCATTCTCAAGAACTACCTCTACGCATGGCAATGGGATCGTCGGCCAAACGAATCCGTCGCTGACGTTCTCAAACGTCCAGGCGTCCGCTTGCCCTACATGCCGGAAGAACAAGGTGAAGCTATCTGCTTCACGAGTGATGATCGTGGATTCATGACGACGTCTGAGCGTGAAAACGGCGGATCAAACCCACCGATCTATCTCTACTTGCGTAGTGATGACCAACGCGGGACTACACTCCAGCGTGATGCGAAGCTTCCGAACATCAGCATTGTACCGACGCCGGGTAAGCCTGGTTTCATGACCCTGCGGTACGTCGTGCCGGAAGTTGCTCGCGTGTCGATCACCGTGGTCAACATGATCCTCATGACGATGCAGACCATTGATGAGGATTCTGGCGAGGCAGGAGTGCAGGAACGCGAGATTGACATTCGCCGCCTCCCTCCGGGTGACTTCGCCGTCTTTCTCAACTCGAACATGTTCAACGTCAGCGTACCATTCACGAAGCCATGATGGTTGCCTCATGTACTCTCATTGCGTTATGAATACACACGTGATCTTTCGGACCTGGTTCATACGGTGCTCAGCTGTTGCAGCGCTGCTCGTACCTGCGTGCACAAGCCCCTTGTCGGCACAATCACTCTTGACGGCCCGCCTTAATGATGTGTGTGCTGTGCTCAATCTGAAGAGCATGCAGTTCGACACAGTATTCACTGCGGAGTTTCTGAAGAAGGTGCCGCCGATGCAGCTCACGATGGCAACACAGCAGCTGACGAAAGAGTCGGGCGGTTGTGTGTCGATTCGCATCGTGGATTCTACATCAGCATATCAGTGCACGGCTGAAGTCGTGACGGTGAATGGGTATACAATCCCCGTTACCATGTCGATCCGCAGAAACCCGCCACACTTGATTGAGGGGTTATTCCTCAAACCAGCCATGCGTGTAGGATCAACGCTTGCGTCAGTGATCAAGGATCTGAAGGAACTCAAGGGCACTACATCACTATCAGCGATAAACTTGTCTCGCAAGCATGTACTTGCTGCGCACGACTCATCGGCATACATGCCGATTGGCTCGACCTTTAAGCTGTATGTGCTGGGTGCACTTGCCGAACAGATCCGCATCGGGAAACGTCGGTGGGACGATGTAATCGTGCTCGATACATCTGCTCGCTCATTGCCTTCCGGCATTCTTCAGACATGGCCGCATGGTTCGCCGCTTACCTTGCACACGCTTGCAACGCTGATGATCTCACAGAGTGATAACACGGCAACAGACCTCTTGATGCATGAATTGCATCAGGATAGTATTGAGCGCATGCAATCACGGATGGGACATTCCAATGCGTCGCTGAACGTGCCCTTCCTCACAACACGCGATGTGTTTCTCTTGAAGTTCACCAATGATGGTCTACCTGCGCGTGAATACGCGGGGCTGCGTCCAACAGATCGACGGAAGTTTCTCGACCGTATACAGGAGCAAACGCCGCTAGCAAGCGTGCGCTTTGTCGATACGGCCGTTGTCCCCGACCGTGTGGAGTGGTTTGCGCGGACAACAGATTGCATCCGTGCGATGGATTGGCTACGCGATGGTCGCCTACCACCTGCCGTCCTCGACATCCTGTCGGTGAACGAGGGTGTTGAGATCAACAGCAAACAATGGCCATATGCCGGGTACAAGGGCGGAAGCGAACCTGGCGTGATCAACATGACCTATCTGCTTCGCCATAGTTCTGGCGACTGGTATGCACTATCTGCGACGTGGATGAATCCTGACAACGCAAGTATCCGTGAACACGGCTTCAGCGAAGCTACCTTTGCTGGTCTTGTGCAGCGAGCAATTCAGCTGCTTGCC
>CAMCXP010000157.1 GCA_945883395.1 Melioribacter roseus P3M-2 | reverse complement strand
GGAGCCGTCTTTACGGCTGGTAACGACGAACTTCTGTGCAAAAGTTCACGAACATCATCTGGTTTCATTGCACCACGGCCGACTTCGGCAATGATGCCGACCATTTGTCGAACCATCTTCCACAAAAAGTGTGATCCCTTAATATTGATGATGAGCATCGGATCAGCCTCGATTATCCGACACGTTTGAAGCTCAACTGTGGTTGATTTTTCTTCGGGATCGTCGCGGGTGAATGACCGGAAATCGTGAAACCCCTCAAACACAGCACAGGCTGCGTGCATTGCTTGGACGTCAAGTTGATCTTTAATCCACCACACGTATCGCTTGCCAAACGCAGTTCGTCGGCGACAAATCTGGTAGATGTATGACCTGCTCACGGCATTGTGCCGCGCATGAAACCGTGGTGGTGCCTTCTCTATCCCAAGAATGTTGACATCCGCAGGAAGGATGTCGTTCAATCTCATTCGCATTACATGCGGTGCAAGCATAGTTGAGGCTTCAAGGTGCGCCACTTGACACAGGGCATGAACCCCTGCGTCAGTTCGACCTGAGCCCATAAATTCGAAGTCTCGTGTTCCCAGAACTGTCGCGAGTGCTCCAATGAGCTCTCCTTGGACAGTGCGTGCATTCTTCTGCACCTGCCAACCGGAATAGCGTGTACCTTCGTATTCAAGTGTAAAACGGAATCGTGCCATGAAGCAAGTTACGGATATCGACACCGGCAGAGCCTCTCTGTGTCGGGACATCGACCTCTATCTCCAACGTCATCCCGAGGAACAAACGATGGTGGAGCAACTGCGCGCCTTTGTCGAACGCGAACAGGCATGCTTCGAACGTGCCACTCGTGAGGGACATATTACGGGCTCTGCGTGGGTTGTTGATGAGGAGGGAACGTCGACCCTGCTCACACATCATCGAAAGCTCAATCGGTGGCTCCAGCTTGGGGGACACGCAGACGGAAATTCGCACGTATGGGATGTTGCACTCATGGAAGCACGCGAAGAATCCGGTATCGATGGATGCGAACTGATCTCAACAGACATTTTCGATATTGACATCCACGTGATTCCAGCGCGTGGTGACGACCCGGAACATCTTCACTACGATGTTCGTTATTGCGCGCGCGCACCACACCGAGACTATGCCGTGAGCCATGAATCACATGATCTTGCTTGGGTCGCTATTGATTGTATCGACGACTACACCACTGAGGAATCCATGCTTCGCATGGCACGAAAATGGAACGAATTGAACAACGTATTGTAATTGCTGCACCCATCGACCGGGTGTTCCACTTCCATGACGACACGCGCAATCTCTTGCGCATCACACCTACATCGATCAAGGTGACGATCGAAACCATGGGTGTGCCTGGTCTTGGCTACGAAGTGGTGCTCAAGGTTCGGCAGTTTGGACTGTTTACGATGCGCTGGCGTGTGCGCATTACCGAATACGAGCCACCAACACTGATGTCGGATGAACAAGTCTCGGGTCCGTTCGCTTACTGGAAGCAAACACGTCGTTTGCGAGAAGTCGATGGCGGTACGGAGCTTACAGACATTGTCGAGTATCGTGCACCGTTCGGTGTTCTTGGACGGATTGCGAATGCACTCGTGATTCGTCGACAAGTTCTCGAGATGTTTACGTATCGACAGCAGATGACAAAGCAGATTCTCGAGTCAGTGTGATTCGAGGCTGGCAACACGCCGACGCGCGATGTCGACTGCTGTGCCAAGTGCAACGGAGTCACGCGTCATGAGCGCACGCGACAGAAGGTCCTCTACAACAGGCTCGACACGAAGTAGCGTCGCCGATCGGGGCAGGGTGCGCGACATCAGAGCAGTTTCTAGAAATCCCCGAACGAGAGAATCACGTGTGAAGAGCGTGTCTGTATGGGCGCGTGCTATGTCGGCAGGGAAGCCTGCATCACTGACGCGGCTGCAAAACGCCCGCGCATGATCATACCTGACGAGGAAACGAATGAGAGCACGGCAATGCTCTGGATGTTGCGCGGTTCGTGAAATCGCCAAGACATCTGCATTGAGGATTGACGGCATCGGCCGAACTGCAAGCTGAACTCCTCGCTGCCGTGCCATGTCGATAATCCAGGGTCCGGTAAAGACTCCCGACAACGCACCGCGAAGAAGAAGATCATCAAGTTGGCGTGATCGATCAATTCGTAGTGATGGGACATCGCGATGTACGCTCATGAAGGCACGCACGAGCGTATCGTTCAGATCAGCTGAAATCGGCTGTCGTGTGTAGAGAAGGCTACCGCGCTCCCATAACGCTGGGAGAACACGCTTGATAACGTTGTGCGCGTCACTCACGGCACAACCACCCAGTGTTGGCATCGGCGGCCGGCCAACAAGTGCGCGGACGTTGACCAACCAACGTGCCGCGTTACCGTCTGTTGCGATGTCAGCAGGAAGTGGCGCAAAGACGCCCCCTGCATCGAAGTCGGCAAACCAGTCAAGGCCAAGGTGGACTACATCAGGCTGCGTGCCGGCATTGAAGGCCAGTTGCAGCTTCGACGTCCCGTCAGACCACGTCAGCTCGGTGCATTCAACCTCGACACCTGGATTCTCTCGTTCAAAGACCTGCACAAGTGAATCGACTACTCGCTTCTGAGCTGGTTCAGACCAGAAGTGCCACATGCGAACGGTGATCGTCTCATCCTTTGATGCGCAACCGATAAGAACGGCACACAGAGCTAGCGCGACAACGAACTGATGGTGCCTCATCGTTGGGGAGCTGCAGGACGTGGAAGTATCGCAACTGGACGTTCCGCATGCGGTTTTGCGAACGGACCCCTGCGCTGTGGTGTAGAATCCGCAGGGGAGGCTGAACGTGGTGTTACACCCGGCTTGCGTGTCCACGTAGTATCCCGCGCAACATCTGCCGGCCATTGTCTCAAGAAAAACAAGTCCAGCAGCTTTCGAGCTATCGGAGCAGCAAAGGCTGCGCCGTATCCCGCGCCTTCCCCAGTGACAACCAAGGCTATCTTCGGATCGTTCATCGGAGCAAAGCAGATAAACCAAGACTGAGGTGGCTGTCCCTTTCGCACATCAGCAGTGCCGGTCTTCCCGCACACATCGTATCCTGGAAGATCTACCAGACGGGCGGTTCCACTTGTTACCACCGCTCGCATGGCTTCCTTCACCACTGAGAAATACTCCTTCTTAATCGGGATTTCGCGGGACTCATATGCTACCTTGATGCGCTTGTTCAGCGTCTTCGAGTAAATCTCACGTACGGCATGTGGCTGATTCCATTGACCATTCATTGATATGGCGGCAGTGTAAGCAGCTAACTGCATCGGCGTCACTTCAACTTCACCCTGACCTATGCCCCAGTTCATGAGAACGTAGTTCGTCCAGTTTCCCTTGCCCACGTGCTTATCCATGAATTCGCGTGAGGGGAGGAGGCCACGTCTTTCTTCACCGATGTCGATGCCTGTCTTCTGCCCAAAACCGAAGTGCGAACCGTAATAGTGAAATTTCTCAAGACCAACTTTTACGCCGAGTTGGTAGAAGAAACTGTTGCACGACACCGCAATGGCCGTCCTGTAATCGATCATGCCGTGTACGCCACCGTGGCACGTTGCGAAGCG
>CAMCXP010000156.1 GCA_945883395.1 Melioribacter roseus P3M-2 | reverse complement strand
GACGTCGTACCCCTGCCACCGATTGTTGCACTCAACGTGAATCGCGGCACTATCGCTGTGGTCGCAAGTGCAGGTCGGACGGGCGTTCCTACGGTACAGACCATCCCGGCTTCAGATGCTATTGATCTCGTCGTCATGAAAGCAGCGGCAGCGTCTCGTCATGCATCTCCGAAGAAGAAGACTACTACCCCGCGGTCGCGCTCGGTTCGTAAGGCACCGTCACCAAAACGTGCACCCTCTCCGCAACGTTCGAAGAAGCGTCGTAGAGCAGATGTGTTCGATGGCAGCGCGATCGAGCGTTGTGGCGATGCCCCGCCAGAACCACGTCAGCGTCGCGCTCCGAAGCGGACGCGAAGTCGCGTGCGTGCAGTGAGTTCGTTGCTTGCTTCTGGCGTTCAACGTATTGCCGTCTCGGGAAGTCCCGGCCGCAACCAAACAAGCACAGTGTATGTCAATGCGGCCCGCCCAGCAGTGTTTACTGCTGGCGTATTTGCTAACCGGTTGCGAAGTGGTGGCATCGACATTGATGGTTCAGTGCTGGAACGTTCAGCTCCAACAGGCGCAACGTTGGTAGCACAGTTCAAACGTCCACTCACTGAGATTGCTGGCATTGTGAACAAGCGAAGCGACAATTACATCGCCGAGCACTTGTTTAAGGTGGTAGGAGCAACCTGCGGTGACCACGCAACGACATCCGTACGGGCGCGTCGGACAGTGCTTGATGTTCTGGACACACTCGGTGTTCAAAGATTGGGTTGCACATTCAACGACGGCAGCGGCCTTTCCCGTCGCAATCTCGTCTGTGCCTCGACACAGGTGCAGTTATTGCGCAAGATCCATGCGCAGCCGTGGGGACGTGAGTATCGGTCAACGCTGGCAATCGCTGCGTACGATGGCACAATCCGTGGTCGGATGCATGGCACACCAGCTGCGAACAACGTAACGGCAAAGACAGGCACTCTGCGAAACGTTAGTTCACTAACGGGGTACGTAACGACGGCCGACGGTGAGCTTCTCGCATTCTGCTTTATGTCGAATGGTCCTGCCGTTGGCTCGTACAAGCAATTGGAAAACGTTGCTGCGGCAACGCTTGCAGGGTTCAGCTATGGGGGCTCAGCTGTTCTCGAACAACCGATCATCGACATGCCAGCAGATACTACAAATCAAGTTGAGAGCGAGTGAGCCATCACGTGGGGCAACGCCCACAACATGTCAGTCGCAACGATTGGACGAACCTTGCCCCCTGACGCATACACGCCAGCTTGAGCATGCAAGTATGATGCGAGTGCGGTACCCTCAAAGGTAGACACGCCTTGTGCGACAACTCCAGCAATAATGCCTGTCAGGATATCACCTGCCCCGGCCGTAGCCATACGTGGAGTTCCGTTGACAGTAAGCACGGACGCATCCGCTTGTTGGGTAACGGATGGTGTGTCCTTGAGATGCAACACTCCTGCATGCGTCTGACACCACGCGTGAGCTAATGCCATCGCATCTGTCGACAGATCGCGAGCATCGACACCGAGCATCCGCGCGAATTCTCCCCGGTGCGGTGTGAGAACCATGGACGGCCTTGTGGCAGACAACAGTGGTAGCAATCGCAGGCCATCGGCATCAATAATGATCGGTATGCGTTGATCAAGTGACTCGATCACAGAGGCAAGCATGTGTAGCGTATCGCTATTCATCCCGAGTCCAGGTCCAAGAGCAACGACGGAGGCACGACTGACAAGCGCGATAAGTTCAGACTTAGCACTCACAGCAATCGATCCATCATCATGATGTGGTAACGCATGCGTGATAACCTCACGCGGCGTCAGCGCGTGAATGATGGGCGCTGCCAAATGGACAAGCCCTGCGCCTGCGCGAAGTGCGGCATGGGCAGCCATTGAAGGTGCTCCATGCATAGATGTCGTGCCCCCTACTACAACCACCCTTCCAGCATCAAACTTCGAATACCTACGAGTACGCTTCGGAAGCAGCCGTGCGTAATCATCGTCAGTGTACCGCACCACAGAAGTTGGAAGCTGCTGCTCAGCGTGCTCGACGCCAACAGGAACCACGATCACCGTGCCCGTGTGGGAAGGCCCATCGCGCAACCAGAACCCAAGCTTTTCGGCACTAATAGTAACAGTCGAGTCAGCTCGGAATGTATTCGGGTGTGCAACACCCGTCGTAGGATTGAGTCCAGTTGGTACATCCAGTGCGATACGGAACGCATCAAGACTGGACAGAAGCACAAGTGCATCGACGACACTATCCCTACATTCATCCGTGCCGCCGATGCCCATAATCGCATCAATAATCACGTCTGGCTGCAGGCGGCTTACAACGTCGGTGATTGTTGCTACCTCGATGGCTACTGGAAGCTGCTCGTTAGCCCAACGGCGAAGGGGCGAGCACAGTCCATCGGCAGAGACGTGCGAAACGACGACATGCAAGGTCTGACGGTGGAGATACAGCATGCGTGCAACACAGAGTCCATCGCCACCATTATTCCCGGGGCCAGCTGCTACCAGAATCGTAGCGTCGGCGGGCAATGCGTCAATCTGCGTTAGGATCGCCTTCGACACTGATTGCGAGGCACGTTCCATGAGGTCTGCTGGATCGATACCCTGTGAGGCACAACACCATAGGTCGAGTGCATGTATATCATCTGGTACAACAATTGGAACCATGCAGCGAAACTACGATGTTCGTAGAGTTCCGTTTCTCCATAGTTATTGCCACACCAGTATGATACGTCGCATTACAGCCATCTTTGTCTCGTTCGCAGCGTTGACGACACTTGCAATAAGCATGAGCGACTCGTTGCGCTTCGACAGACGCGCGCGACACGAGCCTCCAGGATCCCGCCGTTCAGAGGTCACAGTCGTCGAGGAACGTCTCCGCCCATTCTATCACGGAGTGGCCAGTGGAGATCCTCTCACGGACCGTGTGATCATCTGGACTCGTGCCACACCACAACCGGGCGATACGGCCGTGATGGTGGACTACGCAGTAGCGACCGACACATCATTCTCTACCACGGTGGCACGTGGTTCCGTGCGGGCGACATCGGAGCGTGACTTTACCGTGAAGATCGATGTGACTGGACTTCGTCCTGCAACAACCTACTATTACGTTTTCAGTGCATACAATCGGTCGTCGCTCATTGGGCGTACACGAACACTGACCGAAGGAAACCAAGAGCAAGTGCGTTTGGCGATCGTGTCGTGTTCAAACTATCCTACGGGATACTTCAACGTCTATGCCGCAATCGCACGACGTAACGACCTTGATGGGGTACTTCATCTTGGCGACTACATCTATGAATATGATGCCGATAGCGCTTCGTATGGCGGTACTACTGGGATCACACTCGGTCGTTCGCATGAACCCGCCAATGAGATTATCACACTCTCGGATTATCGCGTTCGCTACTCACAATATCGTCTAGATGCAGATTTGCGACGTCTTCATCAACAGCATCCCATGATGCACGTATGGGACGACCATGAGTCTGCTAATGATGCATATGAAAATGGAGCCGAGAATCATCAGCCTAATGAAGGATCATGGGAGGTACGGAAAGCCGTTTCAAAGCGTGTCTGCTACGAGTGGTTGCCTACACGTGAGA
>CAMCXP010000155.1 GCA_945883395.1 Melioribacter roseus P3M-2 | reverse complement strand
TACCCTTCATCGCAGGAATCACTTCACTTACGGCCTTTGCAGCGCCCGTTGTTGTTGGGATGATGTTTACAGCTGCGGCACGTGCTCGACGGAGATCCTTGTGCGGAAGATCAAGAATGTTCTGATCGTTTGTGTAGGCATGCACCGTTGTCATGTATCCATTAACAATACCGAACGCGTCGTTGAGGATCTTCACCATTGGAGCTAGGCAGTTCGTTGTGCACGATGCATTCGATACGACATGCATGTCACTGCGCAACTCTTCGTCATTTACACCAAGAACAATCGTCCCATCGAGCTTGTCCTTCGCAGGTGCGGTAAGAATCACCTTCTTGGCGTGTGTTAGGTGCTTCGTGAGTGCGTCCTTTGATGTAAACACACCGGTCGATTCAATCACAACATCAAGGTTGTTCCACGGCAGATTCTCGATACTCTTCTCGGCCGAAATCTGAATTCGATTATCGTTTACGATGATTGTTGAGCCATCGACTTCGACGGTGCCTTGGAACTTGCCGTGTACCGAGTCGTACTTGAGCAAGTGAGCCAGCGTGGCAGCATCAGTCAGATCATTAATACCAACAATATTGATGTCGAGTCCGCGCTGCTTCATCGCACGAAACACCAGACGTCCGATGCGACCAAATCCATTGATGGCGACGTTGAGGGCCATGAGTTCTTCCGTTCGTTGATGGTTATGAGGAAGCGTAAAAATACGCCGTTTCCAGCGAACGGATGGGTCTTAGGACTTCACCTTTAGCGGGTGTTTCTCCACAAATTCCTTCCACGCCTGTCGCTTGGAGACCGCTCCACCACGAGCCATGGCAGGGGGCGGTCCGCCATTGACTGCATGACAGATAGCGACGGCAAGAGCATCAGTGGCATCAAAAAACGCTGGAGTCTCTTCGATCGTCAACATTGCCCGTACCATGTGTTGAACTTGATCCTTAGTTGCAGCACCGCGACCGGTGACACTGCGCTTCACCTGCATGGGGGTATACTCGATCGGGTCGTGCCCTGCCTGTGCGCAGGCAAGCATTGCTACGCCACGAGCATGTGCGAGCTGGACGATAGATACGACGTTCTTGGCGTAGAACACCTTCTCTATTGAACATGCGTCTGGCTGCGTACGCTCAATGACAGCTTCGAGGCGGAGGTGAATCTCGCGGAGACGGGCAGGGAAGGACGTCGTTCGACGCTTCACTGCCACCACACCATACTCAACGAGCGACATCTTCTTTCCCGATACGTCGATGACACCGTATCCACAGATAACAGAACCAGGATCGATACCGAGAATTCGCACTTACTCGTCCTCGTCAGGAAGATCGGCGTTATGAAAAACGTTCTGCACGTCGTTGTTGTCGTCTAACACATCACGCATCTTGCCAAGCAGGATGATCTGCTGTGTGTCGGATGAACAATCTACCAAGGTTTGAGGTTCGTAAACGTTGTGCTGTTCACGCACAGGTAGTCCGCGTGCAGTTCGTGCATAGGCTGAGAGTCCGTGCTCGAGCAATTCTTCCTCTGTTGCCGTCGCTTCTACTGGCAGCTGACCGCGGCCAGTGAAGCCCCACGACACAGAATTGGTTTCACCAAGATTGCCGCCGTATTGTGACAACGTTGCGCGAAGATCCTGTGTTGTTCTGTTTCGATGGCTATTGGTGCACACAACGATCATTGCAACACCACGAGCATGTTCAATCGCCATCCGCAGGCGAAGATTACTGTCGGGATAGCCACCGCCCAAGTGCGAAGCAACAATGATTTCCGTGGAGCACGTTGTAAACAACCTACCACGACGGACATCAACGACGGCCTTGCATCGTTGAACGTTTGCCCATTTACTGTGTTCTGCCATGACGCAAATCTACGATGCGCATCAACCGTGAGACGACGTTGCGATATGCTGCTGATGCAAGAACGACGTTGTCATTGCCGACAATCACAAGTTGCTGCCGAGCGCGAGTCACGGCCACATTAAGCTTGCGATCAATGCGACGTCCATGAATGTCGAATGGCGACTCTATCGATTCCAGTTCCTGCTGATTCGCAACGGACGTACCATACACGATGATGTCGCGTTCACTCCCTTGAAACCGCTCCACGGTATCGACAGTAATGTACTCGCGAAGCTCTGCTGGAAGTAGATCGCGGATCCTATTGTTCTGTACACGAAACGGCGTGATGATGCCTAGATCAAGCGTCCATCCGTCCATTGCTGCCATCGCAGCCAACGCACAAACGAGTCGTACAATGCATGATGCCTCAGCTTCAGCTTGTTCATCGGCAACAACGGGAACAAACACTGCGCGTGCCGGGAGCAGTTCAGACCATGGCGTTTGCGTGGACAATTGTTGCCATGGTAGGAGCGTCTCGAGTTCGCCGTCGTATACCGGCTCCGAAACCACATGCATGATATCCGCATGCATACGGCCTTGTTGCGTGAGCATTGCAAATGAGGCGGTGTCGCCGCGCTCTTCCGCACGTTCAACCAATCGCTCAAAGGCAGATCGATCCAGTGACGCGAGTCCGAGCGCCTGCAAGCCGGGATGAGCCGTTGCTGTGCTACCTGATGGGAGCGTAAGAACGGGCGGCAGCTGGCATTGATCGCCAACAAGGATTACCCGCGGTACACGTGTCGTGATGCCAAGGAGTGCCGGTTCGATTATCTGTGATGCTTCATCAACGATCACGGTGGTAAAATCGCCAAACTCCCAGATCTCGGATCCTGAATACATCGACTGAATTGTCGCAACAATACAGCGAGCATTGGCCACGAGATCGCCAAGTTCAGTCGCACTCGAAGTGCGGGCTAGTAGCGGCAACGCATGAGCCCCCTCGGCTCCTTCGACACTTCCGTGCCGCACGTAGGGGATCGCCTTTCGGTCGAGCACGGCGCACAACTCGTTCGCCGCACGATTGGTATAGGCTACAGCAAGCACGCGTTCGTTTTCTTCTGCAACGAGGTGCTGAATGATGCAACGAATAATTGTTGAGGTCTTCCCTGTGCCCGGTGGACCCTGGATCAGAAAGAGCTCGCGCGAAGCGAGGGCACGTTCAATCACGTTCTGTTGCTCTGCCGTGCAATCGGTGAAGGCGAGCAAAGAGGGCGTGTCATGTGTCGGTGAGACACGTCCGAGAAGCACAGCGCGCCTTCGCGGCTCGGCATCAACCAATGCCCGAAGTCCGGCATAGAGCGATCGTGCCGAACTATCCATAACATCCTGTTCGACAACCCATGGATCGCGCGCAAACATGCCGCGATCAATAAATTTATTCCGCAGTGCAACGCAGATCCGAAACGGGGAGATCTCCCGGATGACACCCTTATACATCGCCGCATCGCACGGCGATGCGGTATCACTGGGTTGTGGGTAGACAATCACTTGATCGCCGACACGGAGGGACGAATCGCGTCGCTGCTGTGCTGCACGAAACACGATGTGCAGAGTATTGAACTGCGATACATCCTGATCGACAGTGAGATCCATCAACACAACCGTTGATCGTTGTTTATCCTCGCGAGGAATGGACCACACATCAGCCAAGGAGCGCTGTCCGCTTCCGCCACGCCGCATCGCTGCGTGCATCTGTGCTGCCATCGACATCCATGCTCGTACCGCAAGGAGTTCAGTATCCTCGCACCTGCGGAGCGCGTGTCGAAGTTCATCCGTAGCGTGGTACTCGTACGACGAGCCCCCAGTTTGCGCTGTGCTAAGCCATTGTAGCGGTGC
>CAMCXP010000154.1 GCA_945883395.1 Melioribacter roseus P3M-2 | reverse complement strand
ACGACATTGCCTTGATTCACAAGGGAAAGGTCGTTCTGCAAGGAAATGTTTCCGATGTGCGGTCGCGTTATCGGTCTAACCGCATCAACATTGAATACACCGGCGATCCATCGCTGCTCGCCGACATCCCCGGAACGTCCCGTGTCCATGCAACGAACGGACGTCTTGAGCTCACGCTTGACGGTGACACAACGCCTCGCCAGGTGTTGACCTATGCGCACAACCTCGTTGATATTGTCAAGTTCGACGTCAGCTCGCCAACGCTGCACGATATCTTCGTGCGCACGGTAACGGACGATGCGCCCTCTACCATGCCGTTGAAGCTATAAAAACCAGCGAGTTGTAGCCGACGGAACCTCGATTACTTGAGGCTATGTCGGCAATCGATGTTTGATACCGTATGGTAAGTGCGCCGCGCCGAAATGCCCCGAAGGTAAGCTCGATCATTGCACTCGGCTGAAACACGGCACCATCGTGCAACTGCCCTATGGTGGCCGTCATACCGAGTCCGATTGCGCCCCCTAACCCGAAGCCTCGACGATCACGGGGCAATTCAAGGAGTGAAATCGCGATCGTCATCGGGACGTGAATCTGTGTGATCGTGAAGGTCTTGTCGAGGTCGACACCAAACACGGGCATCGCTGCCAGACGAAGTTCGATGGGTCCAAGCGATGTCGGTGCAAGCTGCAACACACCTCCCCCACCAACACCAACTCCCGCATACGTGGTGCCGCTAACTGACGTGAACACCGGACCGATGTAAAGCTCAGGCGTGACGTCAACAGCAAGAGCCCTGATATGCCAAATACCGATGATTGCCACAATCAGGGGTATTTTTCGGATACATCGTATGACAACTCGACCGTTACGCATCGTTCTCATTGGTTGCGCGGCACTCTTGAGTGCCGCCGTGATCGCTGTTCTTGCACTTGCACTGCCGGCTAAGCTGGACGTGCCGACAACTGTGTTTATTGCCCGGGGCACATCCCTCGCTGCCGCTGTTGACAGTGTGCACCGACATGTCCCTCTCCCCACACCCATCATCGCAAAGATCGCTCTTCGTGTGATGGCACGCATTACACAGCGCTCAGTTCAGGCTGGATGGTACGTGCTGCAACCGGGCGACTCACAGTGGGACGTCATCGTCGGCGTCCTGAGTGGTCAACGCAGGCCACATGTGCGCGTAACGATACCCGAGGGGCTGACGTATCGCGAGATTGCTCGACTGCTCTATCGCAAAGCAGAAATCGATACCGTCGGGTTTGCGACCTGGTGTGAGGAAGACTCTGTGATTCAGCGCTATGCTCACGGAGCTCCAAGTATGGAGGGGTATCTGATGCCAGAGACGTACGATATTCTCTGGCGAGATGAAGCAGGTCACGTTGCCATGACGATGGCTCGGCAGGCACAACGGGTATGGACCTCACTCAACGCCCCGGATGATCGCCACCGCACATTGACACTGGGATCGATTGTCCAAGCTGAGGCAGCGTCAATCCCGGAGATGCCACGCATTGCTGGCGTGTACACCAATAGGCTTGACCGCGGGATGCGGCTTGAAGCAGACCCTACGGTTCAGTATGGGCTCGGGATGAAACGGCGCGTCCGCTACCGTGATTTAACTGAGGGACATTCGTACAATACCTATGTCCACACAGGTCTGCCGCCGGGTCCGATCTCAAATCCTGGCAAGGCAGCAATGCAGGCGGCACTGGCACCAGAACAGCATCGGTTCTTGTTCTTCGTGGCTCGCGGCGACGGCACGGGCAAACATCGATTCAGTGCCACGGGTGCGGAACATGTTGCGAATGTTGCGCGTTACCGCAAAGAGCGCGAGCGGACGCATTAATTGTCCTCTACCCAAGGCACACTCTGCGCCCCCCGTTCGTCGAATGCCTGCATACGAAATGTAAACGGACGTGCTGGGTCGCGCTGCGAGACCTCAAAGGTTTCGAGCCACGATACGGTTGGGCGTTCCGACGACGACGCGCGTAAATTTCCTGCGAGTCGTTTCACATCTGTAGCATTCCCATCGATGATGCGAAGGCGCGGTCGGTTTACACTCCGGTCGCCGGAGTAGAACTGCACAACGACGACCTTCGTCCGTGAATCAGAACCACGATTCACACTTCGGATGGTCGGCGCAGGGAAGTTCCGGACCTGGATCGCCTCGGGCGCTCCATCACGCACGCCATCAACTGTCCGTTCGAATGTGAGTGTCCTTCCCGTGTCGCGCGCCGCGACACGGAGGCGGATCACCGACTCGGTTGCGCTTGCAATCTCGCGTTCACCGTCACGGATAACAGCTCGTACGTTCTCGATTGCCGGCAGCCGCGGATCGACAACATAGTCCACACCAGGATAGATGACGTCAGGCACCTTGGCAGGTGGCATTGCGTGCGCCGCAACAACAAAGCTTGCCGTCTTCGTCTGTCCATCACGCCGCACAACCCGTACCTCCACCGTAACACTTCCGGTGCGAGGGGCGCGCCCTGAGAGAAGAATCGTACGCTGATCGGTTGTTCGCTGAACATCACCAATCTGCTCCCCAATCACACGTACACTTGGCAGGCCTACCAGATCCCGTGCGGGATCCGCACCGCCAATGCTCAGCCGATTTGTCCATGGTCGCTGCGAAACGGCTGCGACAACGTCGCGCGCTGGCTCAATCCAGAACTCGCCTAAGGTTGGCGCTGCACGCAATGTTGTATCCCGCAGAACGAGCGTGTCACGTCCACCGGCAATCGTAATCACTGTTGGTGCTGATGCATCGTCAACTTCGGTCGTGAGCACAAACTGTGTTGATCCAGTCATACGCAGTCCGGTTGGGATCTCATCATAATCGCCACTGTTTGCACCACTGGTCCGCACGGGGACACCGCTACCTGAAATCGTCACACGGTAGGTTCGCACCGATGCTTGGTCCAATGGAGGATTCCAGCGAAAAACTACTGCGTTGCGCTGTGGCTGGTGCTCAAGAGCGAACAGGGGCGTTGGTGAATTCCCCGGTTGCACGGTGAGCACCTGACCGGTTTCTACCTCTTCGATCCGCGCCGACAACTCAAGATCTGATACTGTCCCGGTATACCGAATAACATTCAAGGAGTCAAGCGACACAACGCGCATGCCTACCAAGCTATCGCGCTGAAGCTTGCAGGTAAGTCGCATGCGATCGGGACTAAACTCCAGACGAGCGTTAACAATTGCCTGCGTGTCGACACCAGCCTGTGAGGGGTCGATGCGATCTGGCATCAACAGAACAAGCGCCACTAAGTACAGTACAAAGTAGATCTCGACGCGGCGTCGTTTGCGCTGTGGAGCGATCATGTTGAGCCGGCATCCAATATTGAGCGCGACAGGATGCGCTCGAGTTCCAGCCGAACCATACGCTCAACCTCTTGACGCTCAAGCGTTTGCAGATGCGATCCAAGCGCATCGACGCGATCGCTGAACTTCTCCAATGCGGCCGTTGTGGACTGCATGGCATTCATCAGATTGGGATTCGGAACAACGGCATTCACAGCCGCTTCAACGCTGTCGCGCATGCTCACAATCATCCCATCCTGTCGCTCAACGAGATCATTCAATGTGCCAGCTATCGTTTCGAGTTGCACGGCCATGGCCGCGTAGTCGCGTCCGATCTCCCCTAGCTCGCGCAGCAGATCGTCCGTCGCACCCGAATTCGATGGTTCAATAGCCAACTCGACAACGTCATCGGGAGGCGTGAAGAACATC
>CAMCXP010000153.1 GCA_945883395.1 Melioribacter roseus P3M-2 | reverse complement strand
AGGCGAATGATCTCACACTGTGGAAACACCGTCGGGAAGGCATGAATATTGCGAATGTCGGCACCACGGAATGCGTAGATACTCTGCGCATCATCGCCGACAACCATCACGTTCTGTTGCTCTCCTGCAAGCCCACACACGATGGCATGTTGCAGTGCATTGGTATCCTGGTACTCGTCCACCATGATGTGTGCGTATTGCGAGCGCAGGAGCGGTCCAATCTCAACGTGACGTGTCAGCGAAAGCGCATACAGCAGGAGATCATCATAATCCACCAGACCGTTGCCATGCTTGTATGCATTGTACGACTGAATAATCTCTGCAATCCGATCGGTATAGTCGAGAAACTGCGAATAGTCGTCTGCAATGACATCCACGAGCGGACGGGATGTGTTGACCGCTGTGCTGTACATATCGTGAAGTGTCCCCTTTTGCGGGAAGCGTTTCTTAAGTGCAGCAACGTCGAATCGTCCGCGCACGAGGTTCATCACATCCTGCGCATCGGATTGATCAAGCACGCGAACTGGACGGGTGGTTGCATCATGAGCAGCACCAGTTATCATGGTGAGTCCGAAGCGTCGCAAACACCCGTAGGCAAACGCATGGAATGTTCCGCCTGCGGTGCGCTCGCATCGGCCATCGAGCAAACCTGACGCACGTCGAAGCATCTCCGCAGCGGATTTCCGTGTGAATGTTAACAGCAGGATCGAAGCTGGATCGAAACCATCCTCGACCAATCGCGCCACGCGATATGTGAGTGTTCGGGTCTTACCCGTGCCTGCGCCTGCAAGCACGAGCGCAGGACCAGTTGTGTGCATAACCGCGCACAGCTGCTGCTCGTTCAATACCTGTTCGTACGGTATGCGGTACGTTCGCCCGTGAGCGTTGACGTGGGCCTTCCGAAGAACAAGTTTTTTCATTGCATCAGAAATTCAAAAGGGCATTCAGCTCGGCTGCAACACGTTCAACCGGCGGAATAACCGCATCCATCATGCCCTTATTATAGGGGATCGGTACGTCGGGTGGTGCGCACCGAACGACTGGAGCATCGAGGCTTCGGAATGTTTCTGCCATGACGACACTCACGATTTCGGCACCGAATCCAGCTGTGATGGTGTCTTCGTGCAACACCATGCAACGATTTGTACGCGCTACAGAATTGAGAACCAGATCCCTATCCCAAGGTATGATCGTTCGCAGATCGATGATCTCGATGTCCTGACCGATAAGCTCCACAGCGCTCTTCGCGCGGTGTACCATTTCGCCCCACGTCACAATCGTCGCACGCGTACCCGGACGCACGATCGTACCTACACCAAAGGGAACCATGTATTCATCACCAGGGTAGATACCACGTCCAGGTGCTGTGTCCTGGATCGCACGGTGCTCGAGGAAGAACGTTGGATCGTTGCTCCGCAGTGCTGTGCGCAGCAGTCCTACGGCATCTTGCGCATTCGATGGCATAGCGACACGCCACCCAATGGTATGAGCGAAGATTGCTTCGCCACTGACGCTATGCCATGGATCGCCGGTGCGCTTTGAGAACCCTACAGGGATGCGAACAACCATTGGTGCAGCGAAGTCGCCATTGGTGCGCCAGCGAATCGTTCCGGCATCGTTGATTTGCTCTGTTGCTGGATCGAGATACTTGCGGAACTGGATTTCTGGCACTGGCACAAGTCCAGCCATTGCCATGCCGACGGCACGTCCAATGATGCCTTCTTCGCTCAACGACGTATCGAACACACGGTCTACGCCGTGGCGTGTCTGTAAGTCAACTGTTGCGCCGTGTACGCCCCCTTTCACGCCGACGTCTTCACCGAAGACAACAACGCGATTGTTCAGACGGAGCTCAACATCGAGTGTGCGCTTCACAGCTTCAATCAAGTTGATGCGTGGGCCTTCTTCTGCCTTCATACCCGAAGCAGCCGGTGGAAGAACTCCCTCGGAGGCCAGACCGCCGTGAAGTGGTGCGTGTCCCTCATCGAATGCCTTGGTAAGCGCCTCTGCTGGAAAAGGCTCCGGCTGTGCTACAGCTGCTACACATGCGGCACGCACTTCGGCGTCGACCTCTGCCACTAGAGCATCCCAACCAGCTTGATCGACATACGTTTTCTTCAGGAAGAATTCACGCAAGCGTCCAATTGGATCGCGTGCGAGTTCATCTTCACGTTGCTGCTGTGTTTTGTACGATTGACTATCAGCGCCCGAGTGTCCGCAGATGCGAGGAACGCGTACACGTATCAGCGCCGGAGATTGCATCTCGCGAACATGATTGATGGTCTTGCCAATCATACGATCGGACTCGTCAGGATTTGTACCGTCTACTTCAACGATGCGGAGATTCCCGAAGGAACCGAGATTCAGCGCAATGTTTCCGCCCGGTGTCTGGAATGTTCCAGGAACACTTATGCCAAACTGATTGTCCTCAATGAAGAAGATCATCGGAAGCTTGACTGTTGTTGCAATGTTTAGCGCAGCCCAAAATCCATTCGTGGCTGTTGATCCGTCGCCGCCGAGGGCAACAGCAACGGCACCCTTCCATGCCTCGTCCTGCATCACGCGTGTGCGATAGGTGATCGCCTGCGCCCATCCCACACAGGGTGTATACTGCGCACCGACGTCGCCGCTGGCTGGCAGAACCGTCACACCGCGCCGATTGGGCAAGTGGTGGACGACACCGATGTCGCGACCGCCATTGCGGCTACCAGCACGTGCAAGCGGTCCAGAGAATGACTCTTCAACACTCATTCCGGCACCTATCACGAACGGACGCGAACGGTAATACACCGTAGCACAGTCGCGTCCATGACGAAGGTGGTGCGAGAGAATCGCTTGCGCCAGCTCATGCCCCTTGGCAGAAAACTGATACGTGACCTGTCCCGACGGGACAAGTTCGGTTTCTTCGATGATATCTATTGCGCGTGATGCCAGCACCGTTCGCGCTACGTCAAACCATTCGTTCTTTGTCATGCTGCAAAACTACACGTCGGTATCGTTTCCCGACCCAATTCTGGCGTATTTTTGTACATCATTTTCCGGGCATCACTATGAATCGTCTACTTCTCGCTTTCACGCTCTGCGTTTTGGGTATTTCCAGCGTCTCTGCGCAGTTCGACCTCCTATCGCCATTTGCGCCGAAAGACTGTTTTTCAGCCGCACGAACAGCAGCTGGCGGTGCAGCTGCAAATGCGCGTTTGGTATCGCTCATCAGTATCGGCTTTCCACTTGCGGTAGATTCGTCAGCGCCTGCCATCGATCTCTCGATGAGCACGAAGGATGGCAAGGCACGTTTGTGGGTGTATGCGTTCATCGCCGGCGCTACCGACTCGGTTGTGACCATCCCAATGGTGCGTCTGATCATCGCATGTCAAGATGCTCGTAGCCTACTAGGGGGCGGACAGGACGTTGATTTTCCTGTGGATGGCCTTGGGAACGTTCCACTACCGACGAACTACATCGAAGGTGCTGGACTAGTGAGCCGTTTGAATGCAAATACGAACTATCAGCAGTTTCGTACAGCCTATCCAGATAGCACGCCGTCACTGGTCGTACTGAGTACATCTCCGGAAGAAGCATTTGGGTTCCCAGCGCAGTCTCCGTTATGGGTGATCAATTGGGGATTCGATGGTGGACCTGGTGGAGATCCTAACGTGATCCCATTTGTCTGTCTCGTGCACGCGACGACTGGTGAAACTATTTGCGGCACAGATATCTTTACATCCGTCGAAGACGTTGCCGATG
>CAMCXP010000152.1 GCA_945883395.1 Melioribacter roseus P3M-2 | reverse complement strand
CCATCGGTCTACCTCATCGTCGTACCACAACCACGTGCATGATGAACTCGGAAGTACTCCATCGACTTCTCGGGTTAGCTGGATTCGCGTCTGCACTGGAGCCGTCTGATCTTCATGCACCAACATCACATCTTGTGTTCCCGTGTTGCACAGCTGCACGAGTCGCCCGTTGCCAACAGGTGTGACGCCTATGACGCGAGCTCCAAGTGGACCGGTGATACGCTGAGCAGAACGATCAGCACAGTCGACGACGTTTCCTGCTGCTGCGATGCTGATGGTGACGTTCGAGGGCACGATGCTAACTGCACGAAGCTGGTGCATGCCAGTCACACGGAGGTTAAAGGCATGCGCTGTTGGAGCAACTGACTGCAGCGCCAGCGATGGTCGTGAAAGGTCACTTGGTCGCTCATCGCTTGCACTTCCGAGATACACGTCACCATCGGCGACGATCGCATAGCCGGTTGCTGATGATCTGAGTAGGCCACCTATCAGCAGACCTCCGGCATGTTCGTTCTGCAGAGCCCGACCAAGTACACCGATCGCCATACCCATTGACGATCCTGAGCGAAGATCTCCTATTCCGTGGACGCCGATAGTCACTGTCGACGCACCGCTGGTACCACCACGCAGACCCATGCCAAGCATGCCGGTGCTCGAATCCATACTTACTGCAGAGTTCGTTGCGCTATGTCCTACGACACCGATCCGAGCAAATGGGCCGACCGTCGGGTATGATAGCGAGCGAGACGAGCCGACAAGACCCACACCGAGCGTATTGGCGTGTGCAATCACACCGATATGGTCTGAACCAGCTGCAACAACCTCCAAACCGCGCCGTGGTGGGACAGATCCACCGATATCGACTGCCGTACCTGTTCCGCTCGACAGTGCATTATATCGCATCCCTACACCACCAGTGATGTCGATACCCGTAGCAAGTGTAGGTCGATTTGCATTCGATGGACCGCCGATGCGCAGTCCTGTACCATTACCATTCGCTGCTGAAGAGAGCACCAGTCCTGCATGGTCGCTCCCCGTCATGCCTACGTCGCTGATGACAACTCCACTGCTCGTTGAGCAGCCATGAAGCGAGACAACCATTCCCTTTCCGTCAGTAGCCGCGATCGTTGAAAGACGCATCACTTCGAGTGGGGCGGCTCCGGTGAGCGCACCGATACTCACGGGGCCTCGAAGCCACGTACCTCCTGTTCCGTCGATCTCAAGTGCACGCATTGAACCGCCTGCACCAGCGAGAATGCGGATTGGCATTCCCGCAGGTGCACGTTGAGCAATCACGAGGGGTGCGTTCGCCGATGACTCAACACGGCTCGTACTTAATCCCTGTGCAGACAGTCGCACGCTGCATGGGAGAAGTGCAATGATGACGGCAACGAGCAGCATGGTTAGTTCGGTTGGACGATCATCCACGCGATGCGATCAGCCGCGCCGAGTGGAACAGAAGTTTCGACGGTAAACGTATCGTTGACATCGTCAACGCCTGTGACGCTTAACCCAATCGTTGTTCCCGCAGGATTCATCATCGTAATGAGTGGTATGGATCCCGAGGTGATGTCTGTGCCGACAGCAATGACATGCACGAAGGCACCGATGGCTGGAGTAAATACGCCGCGTCGAACATCCGCAAGCGGCCGACGCCATTGCAGATCTCCGCCCGTGGAACTGGTTAACACCATACCATCGGAAGTAGGCGCTGCAGCTGGCAGTGTGTAGGAGATATCCTCTGCTTGCTCGCGAGCCTTGAACGACGTGAAGTTGGTACCCGAACTAAAGGGCTCGGCAAAACGCAGCTCGGTTGCCGCACCGGAGTTCGACAGCAAAACAGTTGCGCCGAGATCAACTGGCGCGTTGGGCGTCGCAGTCGCTATGCCAATGAAGCCCTGTCGTGGACCCGCGGAACCATTGATGCGAAGTCGTTCGACACCCAGAGTTGCCAGCACAAGATCCTGCTCGTTCGATGTTCCAAGGTATTGCTCACCCGAGGCTGTGCCTCCCTTTACTATTGATGAGCCAGCGAGACCCCAGTAGGCTGCGTCGCTCCACGTCAAGTTTGATTGTCCGGTTGTGACAGTTGCGACCGTCAGCACCTGTCCGGCAGCGCCTTGCTGCGAAGGAAGCAATAGCGTGTATCCTGCAACACCCGTTTGGGGGATTGACAGCGAAACACTCGATGGCTGCGTGTTTCGCAGGTTGAGCGTGCCAGTAGTTTGGCTTTGTGCCATCAAGCGATGTTGTCCACTCAAGAGGAAGACAATCGCCGTGATGATGGCGAGCATGTTGAGCATGCGTTGCATAGAACGTCCCTATATGTTGGTGAGAGAGATTATCAGTTACTCGTTCCGTAGCTCCCAGAGGATCGTCTCTGTTGGGAGAAGTGGTGCTGCTGTTGTGATGATGATCCAGCCGTTGCTCGCGTCAATTGCTGTTGCAATCGTGATATGCGTAGTGCTGTTGACGAGCTGTGCCGTGACACGCATGCGATCAGTAATCGCGATGCCTGGGTTGATGCGAAAGACATGGTCGCAGCTATCACTGCGCACTTGACCGCGAGCAAGTAGCTGACGTTTCTGTTGAATCACCAACGTTGATCCAGCACGGTCAATGTCGATTCCAGAACCGGCCGACAGTGTTATAGGACCTGCCAGTTCGTTGATTGATGTGACGAGTCCTGTGAACGTAGGACTAAGGGCATCGGCGATGCGCGCGCGTGACGCGAGAACTGCATAGGCCTGCGCCGGTAAGCTCAATCGTGGAACTCGCTCGTCTGCCCCATCAAGAGCATAACCTATTGCGCTCGTCGTGTTCTCAAGAAACTCAGGTGGAAGCTCCACACTGAGTCCGGCAACCAATACGCATCTGCCACCCAAGAAACGTCCAGGTACAGCTTCAGTAACAAGAGGTTGCTGCGCTCCGATGTTATCATAGAATCGGAGCGTGATGGTATACCATCCGTCGGCAACGAGTTCGTCATCAATCGCAATCTGAAGGCCGAAGCCTACCTGTGCGTGACTCGGAACCGAGTAGACAATGACAGCAATGACACAGAGAGCAAACGTGCGCATACTCTCATGAGGATCGACGACGGCAGAACGTGACAGCTTAGAACGGCGCTAGGCCAATGCTGTCTAGATGATCCGTGAAAAAGCGGTTTACCAGCTTTATTCGTGGCAGAACAACGGACATACGATCTACCGTGAGTGAGTCACGCTGGTTGACGCGGGCAGTATCGGAGAGGAAGTGCTCTACACGCGAACGTGTTCGACGATACTCTGCAAGCGTCATCGACGAAGCATTCATGCGATGAACAAGAATTCCGCGCACTCGCTGAGCTAGCGCTGCGTCCGGCGCAAGACGTGATATGTCTTCTGCAATATCAAGGATAACAGAAATCTGCCGGGGCGTAAGAACTGTATCAACAGCGGGGCTAACGTGCTCGCGCGCTGTAATGAACCGCTCTATCCCTTGCCGTTCAGAGCCAATGAGGCCCAAAGCCATATCAGCTTCATTGAACAGCTTCCACAGCACGGTTCCGAGATATGCCACGGCAACTAGTGCAAAGAAAAGCACAGTCCACCGGGTGCGCCGGCTGTGCGAGCCTCTTGCCTTAGACATGCGAGTGTGAACTAGAGGATGAGAAAGATCGCCGAGATGGCACCGATTGTCGCCACGAGATCGTGCACACGAGACTGTTGCGGACGTGTGGCTGGGAGAACAAGGAGCGCGATTGCGGGAAGAACATGTATAGGCGACGGATTAAGAATCACTGCAACTGCAAGTGTGACACACGAACAGCCGAACAT
>CAMCXP010000151.1 GCA_945883395.1 Melioribacter roseus P3M-2 | reverse complement strand
CCATGGCGTTCTAGGTAGGTGAACAAGCGCCGTTCACGATCGCCGATACTGAGTGTCATGGGCGGCGCCGTGGGGTTCTGACTCGCCAATATGCGGGTCATCTCGCGACTTGCCGTAACCGATTTCTCCCCTTGACGGATGAACGCCTTCCTCTCGTGCGGACGTTCATTCGGATCATCAGACACCAGACGATGGGGTTTTTGTTGGCTGTTTGGAACGTACACTACGACAACATCGCGCTGGTCAATCCCGATTACCTCCGTGGTGAGGATGAGCTCTGGGATGATCACCTGCTGGCATGCCTCGATCTGAGCGATCTGTTCCTTTTCTGATTCGACACCAATAATTGTTCCGTTGTCATCAACCCCAAGGAGGAGCATTCCGCCTGTTGTATTGGCAAACGCAATCACCTCACGAGCGATCTTATCGATCGTTGTGAACTTCCGTTTGAATTCTACCGTCGAGGACTCACCCAGTCGGATGATCTCTCGAAGCTCGTGTCGCTTCATGAATGCTATAGCTCCTTGCGACCGATCATACCGTGAAGCAATCTCTACGCGGATTACTGCGCCTGAACGTATTTCCATTTTCCAGTTGGTACCCACCATTGCGGCGGGTTATACCCTGGGCGAACTGCGGAGAACGTAACATTCTGGATACGGCGGTTGTAGACTGCAGGATAGAGTGGACTCCACAGGAAGACGTATGGCTGCTCCCGAGCAATGATTTGCTGGAATTCCTTCATGTAGCCAACGCGCTTCTGCTCATCGAACTCCACACGATTGAGCTCGAGCAGTTGATCAACGCGTGGATTCATAAAACTCACGTAGTTACTGCCGCGATTCTTTGCCTGCGACGAGTGCCAAATTTGATATGGATCACTCGGGATTGGGTCGTTGATCCATCCACCGATGTAGAGATCAAACTGTCGTGCCTTCAGATTCTCCTGGAACACACTCCACTCGAGCTTGCGAATCTCCATCTTGATGCCAACCTTTCGGAGCTCCTCTGAAAGATTAACCGCGAGTGCCTCGCGCAATTCATTGCCTGCATTGATCAGCATAGTGAGTGTAAGTGGTGTGGATTTACCATTGACGAGCTTATCCAACACCCCATCACCGTTAGCATCGGCCCAACCCGATTGTACCAAAAGCAACTTAGCACGTGATGGGTCGTACGCAATGTTCGGCAGCGACCTATCATATTCCGGACGATCCTGATAAATAGGCGAGTTAACCGTCGAAGCCAAGCCGCGGACAAGCTGCTTGATGAGTGCGTCGCGATCGACACAGTGCGCAATTGCCTTACGCACGTTCACGTCGGCAAGGATTGGACGCGCCATATTGAAGCCGATGTAGGAATACGCCTGCGTTTGGAATGCATACTTGCGCAAATGCGGCGTTGCCACCGTATCGATTTCCTCCGTGTACTTCGTGGGTGGAACGTATTCCATGAAATCAATCTCTGCGTTCTTCAGTGCGACCACCGCACTATTACGATCGTTGATCACTTTGTAGATGAGCTTATCGGCATATGCAGGATTCCATGCATCCTTGCCCTTGGCCCAGAATGCATCATTACGGCGCAGCGTGACGGACTCACCAGTCTTCCACTCTTCATACATGTACGGGCCCGACCCAATATTCAGAGCTGGATCGCGACGTACATCCTCAGTACCATACCATTCAGCAAACTCCTTGATTGCAGGATTCGCCTGTGCAGCTTCCATCGATGTCGTCTCGGCAAACGTATACTTGTCTGTTAGCCCCTTTGGATCCAACACATGCTTTGGCATGATCCACAACGAGCCAAGGAAATACTCAGCGAGGAAGTATGGCTGAGACATCGTAATCACGATGGTCGTCGGTGATGCTGCTACGACGTCCTTAACCGACTCATAGTAGTTACGCAAGGCAGCCGCATCGGCAATCAGCGGATTGGCAATTGCCTTGAAGCTAAACACAACATCCTGTGCAGTAAGGGGCTTCCCATCAGAGAACGTGATATCCTTCTTCAGCGTGAACGTGTATGTGAGATGGTCGGCGCTCACCAGTGGTCGTGCTTCAGCCAGCACCGGATACGGATCCGTTGTTACGAAGTCTTGACCAAGCAATTTCTGGAACACGCGGTCAGCCATTGCCGACGCACCAGCATCCGATGTGACATACGGATTGATACCGTGCGGGTCAGAAAGCTGATGAATCACGATCCAGTCGCCTGCGACAGCATCGCCGGCGGGATCAGATTCAGATGTTGCCCCACCGCCACAGGCAGTAAGAAGAAGTGCAAGCCCTGCACCAGCGAGGAGAAGAAACTTATTCATCATCAGATTGGAAGTACGTGACATTGCGTTGATCAAGAGATGACGGAGATTGTTTACGTCGTTGAATTTCTTCTTGGAGTCGGTCTGCCAGCGCCTTTGAAGCATCGTAACCATAGGTGCGCAGGAGGTAGTTGAGGGCGATAGTCTCGGAAATCACCGTTACGTTTTTCCCAGGAAAGATGGGAAGCTTGACAGTTGGGAGCTGAACACCCATGACCTCTGTCGTCGACTCATCGAGGCCTGTGCGATTATATTCCGTTTCACGATCATAGACTTCTAGCTCAACAAGAATCTCGCACCGCTTCTGAAAACGAATCGAGCGGATGCCGAACATCTGTCGCACGTCGATGACACCCAGTCCACGAATCTCCATACAGTGCTTGATCAGAGATGTTCCGGTGCCCATTAGGATACTCTCACGCTTCTTCGTGAGCACAACGATATCGTCGGCAACGAGGCGGTGACCGCGCTCAACAAGATCTAAGGCGATTTCGCTCTTGCCGATACCACTCTTGCCGGTAAACAGCATCCCTACACCGTAGACATCCACAAATGATGCATGCACGCTCAATTGTTCTGTAAACTGGTCGTCGAGGTACTCGCTCAGCAGATACATCGTTTTTGTGGTATCAAACGGCGTAACAAGAACGGCGATTCCGTGTTCCTGCGCTACGTCGAGTAGCTCTTGACTTAGCGCATGATCATTGGCACAGACAATAACGGGAACCTTGAACGCACAGATTCCTGCAAACGCGGCACGGCGTTGTTCATTCGTCAGCGATGTAAGGTAGTAGAACTCTGTATTCCCGAACAACTGTACACGCGAATACGTGAAGAGTTCGGTATAGCCTGCAAGAGCAAGTTGTGGTCGGTGCAGGCTCTTGTCTGAAATCCGGTTGTCGAGTCCGATATCACCCGTTAGCGGACGCAGTGCGACTGGTCCGTTGAGAAGCTCACGAACAGTGACGAACTCTTTTACCGTCGGTTGTATGATGCGAAGCGCCATGGCTGGAAAAATACGGGATTAGTGCTTGGCAGCCTTCTCGTGAATCTTCGACAGTTGACGGTGCACCTTGAGTGCAGCGTCATGGATGGCCTTGGTAGTTTCATCATGTGCGACCTTGGCCACCAGGAGATGTCCGTTAAGCTTCGCGGTAAACTCGCACGAAGCTCCAAGGGGTTCCCCTTGGACCACCACATCGACACGCGTGATCTTGTGTGAGAACTTCTCAAACCCCGCTGCTGCATCGGATGCAAGTCGAAATTCCGGTTCCTTCAGGTCGTAGTGTCGCGTAGAGATATGGATGTCCATGCTAGCCCCTCCTATCCAACCATGGTGAAGAATCATGACCACAATTACATCGTCGTCGAAGGTGGACGAACAAACAGCAAAAATCCTATACGGAGTTGAAAACCGCCCGTTTGAATCCGATAATCAGAACGTAATCGGTCTGGCACGTCTGCAATAAACGAGGAGGCTGCGTCTCGCATAAGGGGTGCGGACAGAGGCATATA
>CAMCXP010000150.1 GCA_945883395.1 Melioribacter roseus P3M-2 | reverse complement strand
TTCTCCTTGACCGATGAGCTTACCCATGCCTCCATTGTGCGGACAAGCTTCTTTGCGTTGAACTGTACGTAGTCGAGCACGTCAGCGACTGTTTCGCCATCGATAATTTGATCGATTACGTAGGACTTATCCTTTACTGTTACGTGAACTGCGTTGGTGTCGCCAAACAGGTTGTGGAGGTCACCAAGGATTTCCTGGTATGCGCCAACGAGGAACACAGCGAGGTAGTATGGATCGCCCTGTTTAAACGTGTGCACGGGAAGCGACGTGGTAAAGTCACGAACTCCGATAAAGTGGTCGATCTTTCCATCGGAGTCGCAGGTAATGTCTTGTAGCGTTGCCATACGCGTCGGACGTTCGGTCAGACGGTGAATTGGCATGATCGGAAAGAGCTGATCAATCGCCCAGGAGTCTGGCAGCGACTGAAAGAGCGAGAAATTGCAGAAGTACTTATCGGCGAGAAGCTTCGGAAGTGATCGGATTTCCTCAGGCACCGACTTGAGCTCTGTTGAGAGTTCGTTGATCTTATGCGCGATGGTCCAGTACAAACGTTCCACTTGTGCACGCGTGCGAAGATCGATTAGTCCCAATGAAAATCGGTCGAGCGTTTCTTCGCGAACCTGCTGACAGTCGTGCCACGCCTCTAACATCGTGCGGCTGTTGAGCGCGCTGAGGATCTCTGCCAACTCTTGGACGAGTTCGTGGTCTTTCTTGGTAACCTTTTCGCGAGCAGGCCATGTCGGCACGCTTGTCGTCTCAAGAACATTGAACACGAGAACCGAATGATGTGCCGTAAGAGCGCGTCCCGACTCTGTGATTACGTTTGGATGCGGAAGATTATTCTTTGTGGCTGCATCGGCGAGCGTGGAGATGGCATCGTTGGCATATTCTTGGATCGAATAATTAATGCTCGAGGCCACGCTGCTGCGCGAACCATCATAGTCCACACCAAGACCACCGCCAATATCGACAAAGTCAATGTTGCACCCCATGTTCATGAGCTGCACATAGAACTGGGCCACCTCGCTAAGACCTTGCTTGATCTTGCGAATGTTCGTGATCTGTGAGCCCAGATGGAAGTGAATAAGCTTTATGCAGTCGAGAAGTTCCTCGGTCTCTGCGTACGTAATCGCCTCAAGTAATTCCGACGCGTTTAATCCGAACTTCGATTGATCGCCCCCTGATTCTTCCCACTTCCCGCTACCGCTCGCGGCGAGCTTGACGCGGATACCAACGTTTGGTCGAACTTTCAAGCGTCGCGATACTTCGTTAATGAGCTTGAGTTCGCTCAGCTTTTCGACAACGAGATAGATGCGTTTCCCCATCTTCTGGGCAAGGATTGCGAGCTCAATGAACTCTTCGTCTTTGTATCCGTTGCAGATGATAAGCGCTTCTTCATTATCCATGATCGCCAGAACAGCATGAAGCTCGGGCTTTGATCCTGCTTCGAGTCCGATATTGAAGCGTTTTCCGTAGCGCACCAGTTCTTCGACGACGGGACGTTGCTGATTCACTTTAATGGGATAGACGCTAAAGTACTTTCCTGTGTAGTCATATTCCTCCGACGCTTTGGCGAAGCAACCAGCAATCTTCTCGATGCGATCATCAAGAATATCTGGGAAGCGGAGCAGCACAGGCACGCTGACGTCCCGGAGGAGTAACTCATCAATGAGCTCCTTAAGGTCTATCTGCGGCCCCTTTGTCTTCCGAGGCGAAGCAACCACATGCCCCTTACTATTGATGCCGAAGTACCCGATGCCCCAACCCGGGACGTGATAGGTTTCCATCGAGTCTTCAACACGCCATTTGCGCATGGTCTGCCTGTTTACAAGAGGTGAAAAAAGCGAAGGACAAAACTACGCACATATATATTTGTGCCCATGACTCCATCACAGGACATCGATACGCTCAAGGCTTCGTTTGCGGATTTCCTCAAACGAAAGAAATACCGGAGCACTCAGGAACGTTTCTTGGTGCTCGACCGGATCGCCGCACTCGACCGACATTTCAGCGCCGACGAGCTCTACATCCACATGAATAGCCGTGGAGACAGAATCTCTCGTGCGACCATTTATTCGACGCTCGACCTACTCACGCAGTGCAGCATTTTGATGAAACACCGGTTTGACGGCGAAAGTGCCACTTTTGAGCTCAGCAGCCGGATGCCAAATCATGATCATTTGATTTGCGTTGAATGCGGCAGGATTCTAGAGTTCCGAGAAGAAGGCATTGATTCCATCCGCGATGCGGTATGTTCGCAACTTGGGTTTCGCCCCGTGACACACTCATTGCAGATCTTCGCAACGTGTCACGATCCTCTCACCTGTGAGTACAACAAGCAGACCTAATCTGGAAGCCTCATGAAGAACCTTGTTATTGTCGAATCACCGTCGAAGGCCAAGACCATTCAGAAGTTCCTCGGTAGTGACTTTACCGTGACCTCCTGCATGGGGCACATCCGTGACCTTCCGGGCAATGACAAGGCAATTGATATCGAGAACAATTTCACGCCTATCTACGAGATCAACGAGGACAAAAAGAAGCTGGTAGCGGAGCTGAAAAAACAGGCCCGTTCGGCCGAACTTGTCTGGCTAGCGTCCGACGAAGACCGCGAGGGGGAAGCCATCGCGTGGCACCTCTCGGAGGCACTGCAGCTTGATCCAGTCAAGACGCGTCGCATCGTGTTCCACGAAATCACAAAGCCAGCGATTCTTCGCGCTATCGAGCACCCACGCGGTATCGACACAAACCTTGTTAATGCGCAGCAGGCACGGCGCGTGCTCGACCGACTGGTTGGATTCGGGTTGTCGCCGGTACTGTGGCGCAAGGTTCAAAGGAACCTCTCCGCCGGGCGTGTGCAATCTGTGGCTGTGCGCCTTGTGGTTGAGCGAGAGCGTGAGATTCAGGCCTTCACGTCGTCGAGCCAGTTCAAGATTACGGCGGAGTTCACCGTTGACGGACGCACGCTGATGGCCGAGCTTCCTGCGCGGTTTAATCGTGAGGAGGATGCTCGAGCATTCCTTGAAGCATGTATCGCAGCGACGTTCCATGTAACGAACCTCGAAACGAAGCCTGCCAAGAAGTCACCTACAGCCCCGTTCACAACGTCCACCTTGCAACAGGAAGCCAGTCGGAAGCTCGGTTATTCACTTATTCGCACGATGAAGCTGGCCCAAGATCTCTACGAGCAGGGCTTGATCACATACATGCGTACCGACTCAGTCAACTTGTCGGAACTTGCCATTGCAGCGGCGAAGGATCACATTGTGTCTTCCTTTGGTGAGAAGTACAGCAATCCTCGCACCTATACTACAAAGGTTGCCTCGGCGCAGGAAGCGCACGAAGCTATTCGCCCTACGGACTTCACCACACGTGCAGCTGGTGAGTCAGATGCGCACACGAAGCTCTACGACCTGATTTACAAGCGTACGGTTGCATCCCAGATGTCAGATGCGCGTCTCGAGCGCACGATTGCCACGATCTCGATTTCGACACTCCCCGATCATCTCACAGCCACGGGTGAAGTCTTGATCTTCGACGGTTTTCTCAAGCTCTACCTCGAGACGACCGACGACGAACAACAGCAGGACGATGAAACGTCGAAGATGCTTCCACCACTTCGTGTTGGTCAAGAGCTGCCCCTTGTCAAGATGGCCGCCAAGGAACGCTACGAACGTCCGCCATCACGCTACACAGAAGCATCGCTGGTCAAGAAACTCGAAGAGCTCGGCATTGGTCGACCTTCGACATACGCACCAACGATCTCCGTCATTCAAACTCGCAAGTACGTCGTTAAAGAAGACCGCGATGGACGCCAACGCGAAGTGCGTGTTCTGACACTCGAGTCGGGCGCTGTGTCGCGCGTTGTCGAGATCGAGAATACGGGTGCTGAGCGTTCAAAGCTCTTCCCTACCGACATTGGCTCGGTTGTAACGGACTTCCTCACGGCGCACTTCGAGAACATTCTCGATTACAACTTCACGGCTACGGTCGAAAAGCAGTTTGATGAGATT
>CAMCXP010000149.1 GCA_945883395.1 Melioribacter roseus P3M-2 | reverse complement strand
GCACATCCACACACAGATTGCGCCAAGCAGAAGATTACGGCCTAGCGTACTTCGGATTTGTGAGATACGTATCATCGGTGAGCGTCCGGAGGAATGCAACAAGGTCGGCGATGTCCGACTCACTTAACCCGAGGCCTGGTTTAAGACTGAACTGTAAAAGAATGTCGACGGTCGATGATTGCTTCACCCCTGAGGAGTAATGCTGAACAACATCTTCAAGCTTCGTGAAACGTCCATCATGCATGTAGGGGGCTGTGACTGCGATGTTTCGGAGCGTTGGCACTTTGAATTTCGCGCGATCGTAGGGGTTGTCAGTTACCCGCTCACGACCGATATCCATGAACGATGCATTGTCGTCGAGACCGTTGTTCATGTACCGGTCATTGGTGAAGTTCGGTCCGCCATGGCAATGAAAACACTCGCCAGATTTCACCTTACCAGTCGGGTCGAACTCATTGAAAAACAGATCCTGTCCGCGCTTCTCTTGCTCCGTGAACGTTGCACCACCACGTTGCACCTTGTCCCACTTGCTGTTGCCAGACACAATCGTCAGCATGAACTGCTCCATTGCAATGCCCATGCGCTCGGCAGTGATGGAATCAGTGCCAAAGGCACGGATGAACTGATCGCGATAACGTTGCAGAGCTGTAAGTGTCCGCACCGCATTATCGAGCGTGTTGTCCATTTCGAGTGTGTCTTCAATCGGCATCAGTGCCTGATCGCGGAGCGTTGCGGTGCGACCATCCCAGAAGAACCCACGACGATGCCATCCGAGGTTCGCGAGAGACATTGCTTGACGTGTTCCTTCGAGACCGCGAATGCCGACGCTATACTTCCGGCTGTCTGACAATCCATCTGCTTGAACGTGACATGACGCACAACTCTGCGAGCCGTCGCGGGAGAGTGCTGGTTCGTAGAACAACATGCGTCCTAGCTCAACGCGTTGCTGCGTCAGTGGATAGTCGGTTGGCAATGGCATCGTTTGAAATCCAAACGGAAAGGTCGATGCATCCAACATGTATGGTGTTGGATCATACTCCGGCGTTGGCACAGGTGCAGACGTATCGGTACATGCTGTAAGCGCGCATGTGAGCGATATTGCCAGGAGAAACTTCATTCACGAAACCGCGGATCGTTCGTAAATCCTTCATCGGTGAGGCTATGCAGAAACGCCTCAAGGTCGGCACACTCGTCGTCGCTCAATCCCAATGGAACAATGCGCGCGTCGGTGGCGGGGTGACCCATGCCGCCGCGATTGTAGCGGTCGATCACCTCGCGTAGCGAAGATATCGAGCCGTTGTGCATATACGGTGCGGTAATGCCCACATTACGCAGTGACGGCACCTTGAACATGTACCGGTCTGCTTCATTGTTTGTCACACGATACCGACCAACATCCGTGTAGTTGGCAAGCGCACCATTGTTTGCGAAGGCGTGGGTTGTATACATGTTGTCCCCGTGACATGCGTAGCATTGCGTGCGGTTGCTAAGGAAGATTGTGCGACCACGCTCCTCTTCTGCAGTGAGGCGGTTCTGATCTGCCCGTGATCGACCACTGACAAGCGTTCGTTCAAAGCACGCAATCGCACGCGTGATGACATACGGATCAACGTCCCGTTGGTATGCACTCCGACTCAACGTCTGCACCATCGAGTCCTTCTCGAGTCTCGCGACCACATCGAGCATGTTCATGTCGAATTCGTTGTGCTCCTGCACTGGAACCAGCACCTGCATCTCGAGTGTCGGTACGCCCCCTTCACGCATGAAATAGGGCTGATATCCGACGTTGGCAAGTGACGGAGCATTGCGACTTCCCACCCGTCCATCGACGCCGATGCTTGTCGCACGTCCGTCGGTGAAGGCTAAAGAAGGGTTGTGGCATGAAGCACACGATAGCGTCCGCGTACGGGAGAGTTCCTTCGAGAAGAACAGCATCTTGCCCAAGCGAACACGTTCTGGTGTTGGCAGGTTGTCTGCAGGGTATACTTGTTCCGAGAAGCCCGGAGGAACATCCACCAGTGCGACGATTGGAACAACAACATGGTCCGCCGTACAGCCAAGTACGACGATCATCATGCTCCAGAGACTACCGTACAAGAGCGACCGGAACATGTGTCGTGGTACCGGAAGGTGAGGTGAGCAGCAGGGTGTATGTACCTGAGCTATACCCTGAAAGATCCCAGGTGGTCTGTGTATCGCCACTCACAGGTAATGCGGCTACTGCCCCGAATGCATCAATCAGCTGTGCTGTGCGCACGGCTCCAAGATCGGAACGCATTGTGATCATCGTACGAGCGGGATTTGGCCACACTGTTGTAGTAACCGTTGTTTCGTGCGCTACGCTCGTTGTCGGCGATGAAAACACACGTGTGGACATGTTATTCGACAGGATGATTGTTTCTTCACCGTATCCGTGGAAAATCAAACCAAAGCCCACGTCAAGCTGCGTAAAGAGCGCTCCGTATTCAGCGGTAAGATTGATGTCGATTCCCCCAGCGCGTACTGTTGAGGATACAGGCATTGTGATCTTACGGTAAAGCTCATTGCCCACAGCGTGCAGCTGAACATCCGTCGCCACTACATTGCTCGTTGTACCGGATGATCCCTCCACGGCAATAAAGCGGTAGCCTGCAGCCCAACCCCAGTGCATTGTCGGGTTCTTCAATGCGAGTGGATGTTCAGGAGGGTAGAGCGTTGGATCGAGGTGATTGCGAGGCTTGTCGACGCCAATGTGGAACTCAAGAGCTTCAACACTGGTTACGTCATACGTCCCAACGACGTACCGCGATTGGCCCAAGGCATCAACAAGTACGTAGACATCCGCAAGGGCCGTGCGCGTTCCACCATCATGGATCACGGTCATCTCAGCGATGTAGTACTTCACGAATCGTGGTTTGAAGAACCATGTGCCGCCGTTCATCGCATACGTCTCGCCCGAGCGAAGGGGCAGCCCCTGCATTCGGTGGTCGATCACGAGTGAAACCTCACCCGCTGTCGCCACGAAACAGCCAATGAAGAGGGCTAGGAGAAGAGTGGTTATGCGCATAGGGTTCGATGGACGGTGAAACTCACGCAAAAAGTTACGGGATTACACAGTACAAATCACGTGCTGGAAAGCACCTAATCCCGTAGTTTGCATCTCGATTGTTCTGGTATCAAGGAGACGTTGTCATGTTGCGATACGCTGCCGATTGGCGAACAGTTGGATACATGGTGGTAACTACTGCTGTGTTCATCCTTCAGTGGACCGTAGTTGGATTTCATCCGGCTCTGTACGTGTTCTATCTGTTCTTGTCGATTGCGGTGACGGTGATTGCTCACAATCACAATCACCTTCCGATGTTTAAAACGCCGATGATGAATAGTGTTGTCGACTACTGGCTGACAGTGTTCTATGGCTTCCCCGCATTTGCATGGATCCCGACGCACAACATGAATCACCACCGCCTGAACAACAAAGAAGGCGATTACACGATCACGTACCGTCTCACAGAGAACAATACACTGCTGATGCTGTTGCTCTATCCAACGATGAGCTCGTACTTCCAGCAGAAGCCAATTCGCGATTATCTCAAGAATCTGTGGCGCGGTGATCGTCGCAAGTGGGCACTCGCTGCAGGACAGTATGCGTTCCTTGGTGTTTGGATTGCAGCCTTCCTGATTCTCGACTGGCAGAAGGCACTGTTGTATGTAATCGTGCCGCAGCAAATCGGACTCTTTGCCGTTCTTGTGTTTAACTACGTGCAGCATGTGCATGCCGATGAAGAATCGCAGTGGAACCACTCGCGTAACTTTACCGGCTGGCTCAACCTTATGCTCTTTAACAATGGCTACCACACCGTCCACCACGATCGTGCCGGTACACATTGGAGCAAGACACCTGAGGCACATGCGATTGTCGCATCGAAGATCGACCCAACGCTCATCGAGAGGAGTTTCTGGTGGTACATTCTCCGCGTGTATTTCCTCGCCCCATTCGTTCCGAAGTTCCGCACGCACTCAATGCGTCTTGCTCGTATGGAACGCTCAACAACGTGATTGTGCAGGCACTGCTGCTCGTTGTGGTTCTCTGCAGTAGCGTCATCGGCGCATCAGCGTCGATTGACTCCTGTCTTCAAACACTCCGTTCGCATCTTACGATCGGTGAGAAGGATCTTCTCGACGTCGAGGAGCGGTGGTCGG
>CAMCXP010000148.1 GCA_945883395.1 Melioribacter roseus P3M-2 | reverse complement strand
GTCTTCGGTCGCCTCCTGTGAGTACCAGCGCTCAAGTGCCGGTGCAAGAAGTACATCGGAGATACCCTTCTTCTGGAGCGTACGACGAGCCATGAGACGCGATAGTGGCTTACGCTCAAATGCTGCGGAGAGGAATCGTTCAACATACTGTGCATCGTCGATGAGACGAAACTCCACAATCCACGACATCACATCGTCTACTTCCTCGGCAGTGAGTTCCTTCGTCGCGAGAAACGCACGCACTTGATGCTCTGTACGAGGCTTGTACGTTGCGAAGCGATAGGCTTTCTGACGCATGACAATGCGCTTGTCTTCGCGTCGTAGCTGGCGTTCGAGCTCGGCTGTCAATTCGATACCCTTGCCGATACCGAGTGACAATGCTACGTCGATGGGGCAGGCAGCAAGAAACTCGTCGTCGACAAAGACCGAGCACCGTGAAGGATTCTTCACGTTACGACGGACCGCTGTGACGATGCCCATGGATTACTTCTTCGCAGGTGCCTGATGTGTTGGCAGGTGCAACGCAGAGCGGACTGCTTCATCAAGTGCGGCGTAGAGTGCAGTGTTTTCCGTGAGGAGCTTGCGCATGCCATCACGACCCTGAACACGCTCATCGTTAAACGAGAACCATGATCCAGACTTCGTGATGATACCCGATTCCACCGCGACATCGATCATATCGCCGAGGCGCGAAATGCCCTCGTTGTACATGATGTCGAATTCAGCTTCACGGAACGGAGGAGCAACCTTATTCTTGACGATCTTGGCGCGAACGCGATTACCCACGATATCCTGTCCGTCCTTGATGACGTCCTTACGACGAACGTCAATCCGTACCGAAGCATAGTACTTGAGCGCATTACCACCGGTTGTGGTTTCAGGATTACCATAGACGACGCCAATCTTCGAACGAAGCTGGTTCGTGAAGATCACGGTCGTGTTCGAGCGACCAATCGCAGCGTTAAGCTTTCGCATTGCCTGACTCATCAGACGCGCTTGAGAGCCCATTTGAGCGTCACCCATGTCGCCTTCGATTTCGACACGAGGTGTAAGCGCAGCTACGGAGTCGATCACCACCACGTCAATAGCACCAGAGCGAACGAGTGTCTCGACGATCTCAAGCGCTTGCTCTCCAAACTCAGGTTGCGACAGTAGTAGATTATTGAGATCCACTCCAAGACGTTGAGCGTACTTGATATCCAACGCATGCTCAGTATCAACAAATGCTGCAAGACCACCGGCCTTCTGCGCTTCTGCAATCACCTGCAAACAGACGGTTGTTTTACCTGACGATTCCGGACCGTAGATCTCGACGATGCGGCCACGTGGAACGCCACCAATACCTATTGCAGCGTCGAGTGAAAGGCAGCCCGTCGAGATCGCTTCGATATCAACAGACTGCTCGTCGCTCAGGCGCATGATCGATCCCTTACCAAAGGCTTTTTCGATCTGCTCCATAGCAAGTTGTGCGGCCTTTACCTTCGCATCGCTCACCTTCGGTGTTGATGATGCAGCATCCTTCGATGATGCTTCCTTTGTTGTCTTTGATTCCTGGCTCATGATTGATTCCCTTATGGCTTCGTAGCAAAATGGAGGACGTTGTTTCATCATGAGGACAAGTCCTCACGCAACGTGACAGGCTCGAAAATACCCATGGCAGCATGGCCACCGCGGAATGAAGTTTTCAACATCCACAGATGAGTCACAGAGATATGCTGTTTAAGCACAAAAACGCATGCGACGTCGTCCGCTCCTCATACCGGCCTGCTACGTAGGCCTTGCCATTTTACCGCTCCGCAGGGTTGCATTGGACCCTCAGAGCATCTGTGGCCTGGCAGTCGTGCTTGGCATCGTTGCTGTAGTAGCCTACCGCAGACAACTGTTTCATCTATCGATGGTTACGTCGTGCTTGCTGCTGGCGCTCGGCGCCACATCACGTTCTGCGGCAAGGGTTGAGCCCTCCGACATGGCTGGTGTCGACGGTATGCCGGTGCGAGTCGAGGGTATTGTCAGCTCGGTAGTTCGGCAACATTCGGAAACGACAGTGTATGTGCTTGAGGGGCATACAGATGGTCGTGACATACCGTGCATCTATGTGCGTTCTCTATGCACCGAGGCACGTCCGTTGGTTCGTCCGGTATGCCAGGGTGAGCGTCGCATCACGTTCGGATATCTCAGTCGTCCTGCTCCACCTGCGTTACCAGACGAGGTTGACGTGCGGACGATAGCGCATCAACGAAACGTGTCATTCATGGTGCGTGTTGCCTCGTCTGTCTGCATACAGGAAGCACCGTGGTGGCATCGCCTACGAAGCACGATCCATGCAGACATCACTGCAACACTCGAAGCATCATGTACACCATCGGTTGCAGCTGTCGTGCGAGCGCTTGCTCTTGGGGATCGCACCGGTGTGTCGCATGCGCACATGCTGGGCTATCAGCGAACGGGAACAGCACACATGCTATCGGTCAGTGGGTCGCATGTCGGACTGATGTTCATCCTCGTATTACTACTCCTGAGTCGGTGGCGTGGCAATACGATGCTGATCGTTACGAGCACATGTATCATGCTCTATGTTTACCTAACGGGAGCAGAGAGTCCGGCTCTGCGAGCAGCTGTTATGGGTATTGCCGCGTTGCTAGCTCATCGCTACGAACGAGACGTTGATGGGATGAACATCCTGTGTGGTAGTGTGCTGATTCTCGCGCTTGGCGATCCGTGGGGGATTGACACTATTTCTACAGTGCTGTCGATATCGGCCGTTGCAGGTATCCTGGTGCTTGCGCCACGGTGGCTGGAGGCAGCTCGCATGCTCGTTGGCAGGATACCGTCGATACTTCACGCGATGAGTGTATGCGTGGCGGCATCAACATCAATCGTTGTTCCGTCGATGTTCTACTTCCACTCTGTGGCGCTTTTCTCGGTGGCAGCGAACATGCTAGTCGTGCCGCTCCTCAGTGCTGTATTCGTGCTCGTTCCACTGCTGCTGATTGCAGCACCGCTCGGGGTTGCCGCACCCATTGCGTGGTGTATGTCAATCATCGTCACGAGTGCTGAGTCGGTGATCTCGGTGGCGCAGTGCTGTGAAGAGGCGTTGATGCAAGAACACATGGTGATTGTCCTTGCCGTCATAAGTACAGCGATGTGGTGGTGGCCGCTCATCGCCACTACTGTTGCCGGAGCCATGCTACGCTTCTGCTGCTGTGTGGCCGCCATCGGAGCGCTCACCTTCGTACCTGCACCACAACGTCCGGTTGTGTGGCTGTATGCGTGTCGGAGCGGAAACATTGTTGGATACACAACGCCTCACATCACGAAGATGATAACTGTCGGGACCTCTGCGGGCCGACTTGATGGGAGGTTCCTCCAATGGACGAGGCGTCGGCATGAACGGATGTTGTGTGCGGGCGTTGGACAATGGGGTCGGCGTATGTCGCGACGTATTGCATTCGAAGTCGTAGGTTCGAAGCATGTTGATTCAGCACGCACTACCAAGTGGGAACGTCGTTAGCGGTGTCACCCTTGTAGACACGTCATTCGCCCCTTGGCCAGGGTACACATTCGTACACACGCCAGCCAGTTCTCCAGAGCTCGTTGCTCAGTCGTTCGATGCCCTCGCCGAGGAACTCGACTGGCGGCGGACATCAATTGTCACCGTAACGCAGGTGCATGGGGCAACGATCGAGGTTGTGGAGGACGTTCCACCTGAGCCCACAACGCAGGCCGACGCGATCATCACGAATAGGCCGGGATGGCTCCTTGGCGTGACGCTAGCAGACTGCTGTGGCGTCGTGATCTACGATCAAGCACACCATGCTATCGCGGCAGTACATTCAGGCTGGCGAGGAACGGCGCAGAACATTGTCGCTGCAACCATCGCGGCGATGCAACATCAGTATGGCACACGACCGACGGATCTGCAGGTATGGCTGTCGCCGTGTGCATCCGGATTGGCATACGTCGTGCGGAATGACGTCCATGCCGTGCTGCCTGCCTACTGCATGCCACTTGAGGGAACGACATCCCAATGGCTGTTTGATAACCACGCTGCACTTCGGGCGCAACTGATAGAAGCCGGCGTGCCGGTGCAATCGATCATCACCGACGAATCATGCACAATGACTGATCAACGCTGGCACTCACATCGCCGAGATGGTGAGCAGGCGGGAAGAATGCTGGCATTTATTGGACTGCGTCCAATGGTTGGAAAGTGAGTAATTTTGATCCAATTCTTAGAGTACA
>CAMCXP010000147.1 GCA_945883395.1 Melioribacter roseus P3M-2 | reverse complement strand
CCTCGGTTCCTGGCTTGAGCGTCGTCTTCTTTGCGTCAAATGGCGATGGGAGCACCTTCACCTTACGACCGACTTCCAGGACGTACAGTTGAAAATCGCGTGAGATCTCAAGGTACTTGCTCGTAGCTGGAATGTCAATGGTCCACTCTTGACGGAAGAACCGTGGGTCCTCAGCACGGATGATGTATGTCTCCCCCGGCTTGAGGCCCGTTACAAGATATCCTTCCTTGGCGCTGCTCCGGAGAGTCTGTCCAATCTTCTTTCCCTTGCTGTCATAAAGCGCATAGGCAGCTTCGGTTGGCTCGTTGTCTACGCCCTTGGAGAAGAATCCCGACATCGTGACGACAGTTCCAGTTGCACTTTGGGCCTGCACACGAAGTGGCGCAGCCATGAGTACGGTAGCGAACAGGAATGTTGCGAATGCTCGCATAGTTAGCGTCTTCATCTTATCGTCCTCCCTTATTTGAGCGTCCTGCTTCTGAACCACTTTCCTTCAGCATGCGGACTGATCCATCGGCACAACCGAGAACGATGAGTCCTGCGTTGCTTGTAAGGTCAAGCGACCAGACTTCGACACCGACGTTCATCGTCATGAGATTCTGTCCAGTGACAATGTCCCACATCTTGACGGTCTTGTCCAGACTTCCCGTCACAAGTGTCTTGTTGTCCTCGGCAAATGCAACATCCTGCACCAAGTCCATGTGCGCATTGATCGAGCGAACAAGTTCACCGCTCGGCATCGCCCAAATCTTGACAACACCGCGCTCATCAGCTGTAGCGAGGTACTTCGAGTCGAACGAGTACAACGCTGTAAGAACTGGCGCTGTGTGACCTGTGAGTGTGAGCACAGGCTCTTTCTTCGAAAGGTCGGCAGACCAGATCATGACGGTGCGATCGTCAGAGCAGGATGCAATGAACTTGCCATCGTAGGAGAACGCGACGTTATTGGTCTGCATCGAGTGACCGCGAAGCGTCTTCGCCTCGAGACCCAAACCAGCATCCCAAATCTTCACGGTCTTATCGAAGGACGTGCTCGCAACGATATTGCTGCCTTCAACCGGACTGTAATACACACCGATAACTTCGGCGTTATGTCCATTCAGTGTTTGCAGAACCTTACCCGTTTGTACATCCCAGATGCGAATTGTTCGATCGTGGCTTGCGCTTGCGAGCTGCTTGTCATCGCCGGAGAAGGACAGGTTGTTGACCTGAGCCGTATGCCCGGAGAGCGTGCGAAGTTCCTTGCCATCTGGAAGCGACCACAGCTTGATCGTCTCATCGAGACTGCACGTGGCAACCATCGTATTGGCGTCATTGACGAATACACCAAGCACTTCATCGGCATGTTTGCCAATGGTCGTTGTGGTGTAGGAGCGTTGTTGTGCCCATGTGCTAACTGCGCACGCAGCCAACACAACAAGCATGCTTGCTCCCGAACGTAGCATTTGCATCGTATTCCTCTACACTGTTAATTGAAAAGAGTAGCCCCAATTAGTTACGCCACTGTCGTCTTGGCCCGCAGATCTGCGGCAAGTGACCGTAGCTCCCGAAGAACATCCATCGCACGTTCCTGATCAACTGCGCGCTGATGAGAGACGTCTGCCGGCTGTTGCTGTTGTTGCCCTTGGTCCTCAACAGCCGCAAGCGGTATGGCGACTACCTCGTCTGGCAATCCTGCCGTCTTGAGATGTTCGCGCGCACCCGCTACAGTGTACCGCTTTTCCCGCAACAACTGTCTGATCACAAGTAATACAGCAAGATCCCGTTGTGTATACACGCGGTTTCCCGCCCTATTCTTCTGTGGTCGTAGCTGCGGGAACTCCCGTTCCCAATACCGCAAGACATGCTGCTCCTCACCGACGAAGGTCGCGGCCTCGGTGATGGAGTGATACAGCTTCTTGATGGTTGTCTGCATACGACCGAAAAGTACAAAAAAAGGAAGCTCCGCGCGGTGTTATTGTGGAGCTACGGTGCGAGACCTGCGACGATACACGCCTGCCTGGGAAGATATGTTGAGTAACACGCCAACAGCGATCGCACTGAAGAAGACGCTCGATCCTCCATAGGAGATGAACGGCATAGGCAAACCTGTCGTTGGGAGCACACCGCACGTGACTCCGGCGTTCACGAATGCATACACGGCGAGTGTTGTGGTGATCCCCGCTGCAAGGAGTCGTCCGAATGCATCCGGCGCCTTCTTTGCTACGGCATAGCCTCGCCACGTGATCAGCACAAACGCGATGATGAGGAGACTCACGCCGATGAAGCCATATTCCTCACCGACAATACTGAAAATGAAGTCACCATACGACTCAGGCAGGAACCAGTCCCGCTGTCTACTCTGCCCTGGTCCAACACCGGTGATTCCACCGTTGCCAAATGCAATGAGCGCCTGGTCGAGCTGATATCGAACGGGCTCGTCCTCACCTACACCAAAGAACACCATCAAGCGACGTAGGCGATACTCTGCACTCACGGCGTAGACGGCCGCAATGACGGCTCCGGCTCCAACAACGGCGGCAAGGTGCTTGCCGTTGACATCGGCCAAGAACATCATCACCATGACGATGAGGAACATCACACTCGCTGTCGAGAGATTGGGCTGGAGCGCGATAAGCACCACCACGGGCAACATCCACCCGAGCACGGGCACCATCCCCGTCTTCCAATGTCGCAGCGTTGCACGGGGAGCACTCAAGAGATGGGCCGTATGAAGGACAACGGCGAACTTTGCGAGCTCGGAGGGTTGAAAGTTGAATGGTCCAAGCCTGACCCACCTACTCGCCCCTTTAATCTCCGTACCCATGACGAGCACCATCAGGAGGAAACCGACACCAATAAGCACGGTTGTCGCTGAGATTCCCTGCAACGATCGGTAGTCAATCTTGGCAAAGATGATCATGAGAACTAGGCCGATGAGAACCTTGGCTGCGTGGTTCCATACGAGCTCCTCGCTGGACCCGTATTTGACGTCAGCAAATGATGCGCTGGCGCTATACACAAACGCCACACTGAACATCAGCAGTCCAGCTATGGGCAGAAGAATGAGCCAGTCGATGTTCGATGGTTCAGGACGTGTGGTCATACGGTGGGAAGCTCGATCCAGAAAGTGGTGCCACTGCCGACATGGGACTCTTTGACGTAGATGCGCCCACCATGATAATCTTCGATAATGCGTCGTGAAAGTGAAAGTCCAAGACCCCATCCGCGCTTCTTTGTTGTGTAGCCGGGCTGAAAGATCCGCTGGGCAATCTGCCGCGACATTCCTTTGCCGTTGTCGGCAACCTGTACGATCACACCACCTTTCGGACGTGATCGCATGGAGATCGTGATCCGTCCGTCGTTGCGCTCGATGGCTTCAACGGCGTTCTTGATCAGGTTTTCAATGACCCATTCGAAGAGTTCGATGCTGATTTGGGCGCTGAGCGTAGAATCAAGCTCTCGTGCGATGGTCACACGTCGTCCAAGATTGGGGAGACGAGTTTCGAAATACGCGCATACCCGTTCGATGACTGATGCGAGTGCAATAGATTCGAGCTTTGGCTGTGAACCGATCTTTGCAAAACGATTTGCAATCACGTTGAGGCGCTGCACATCCTGCTCCATCTCGCGTGCTGTCTGCTCAACCCTATCGGGGTTACTGCGATCCATGCGAAGGATATCCAACCACGCCAACATGCTCGAGAGTGGTGTGCCGAGCTGATGCGCAGCCTCCTTTGCCATGCCCACCCAGATGTTCGATTCTTCATTGCGTCGAATGGTCGAAAACGCAACGTAGCCGACAAGGATGAAGGCCGTCACTGCGAGGATCTCGACAAACGGCATGTACTTCAGCTTCTGCACAAGAGTGGAATTCGTGTAGTACATCCGCGACACGACACGACCTTGGTCGTCTTTCATTACCAGGGGACGATAATCACGCTCCATCTGCGCGATGTATTCTATCAGCCACTGCTTCTGTGCGTCGACAGACATCATCGTGTCCATGTCAACGTTGATCATGAATTGCTTGTAAGGATAGATGGGCAAGCCCACCTTGTCGGTGATGATCACGGGGAAATGAATCGAGTTGTAGGTCAAGTCCACATAGAACAACAGATCATCATCACTTGCCTGCTTGTACGAGCGATCGAGTAGCTTGGCGTAGAGCTCAACGGTTCGCGTTTCATTAGATGCAAGCTCGTCAACGATGGAGCGCGTGGCGAAGACCACTGCTGCCATAATGGCGAGTCCTAAAAAGGTAAGCGCAGCC
>CAMCXP010000146.1 GCA_945883395.1 Melioribacter roseus P3M-2 | reverse complement strand
TGTCGGCTTGGGTATCTTCCTCGCAGTTCTGTTCCTCTCTGGCTATGTATCTCTCGGATCAATCGGTGCTGCGATCGTTATTCCAAGCACGATGGTCTTTCGATACAACGTGCTTGGTGTTTCGATCCAAGGATATCACACACTCGTCTTCTTTCTCATTGGATTGTCGGTGCTTGTGCTTTATGCGCACCGTACGAACATGCGCCGACTCTTGGAGGGTACGGAGAGTCGGTTCACTAACCTGGCCTTGTTTCGCCGGAAATCGGACGGGTAAGCTATGCGTATTGGTATTCTCGGCGCTGGTGCATGGGGCACAGCTTTGGCGTGTGTTGCAGCAGATGCAGGACATGGTGTGCAGTTGTGGGCCCGGGAGCATGACGTCGTTGAGGCGATGACAGCTACCAGAACAAACGCCGCGTTTCTTCCCGGTTCGGTCCTAGCCGAGAGTATCCGGGCGACGGCCTCGATGGATGATCTCGTTGGAAGCGATATCATTATCAACGCGACGCCCACGCAGTTTGTCCGCTCTACATTGCGCGACGCCGTTGTAGCGGGTGCTATCGTGGTGAATGTCGCGAAAGGCATTGAAGTAGGCACAAGCAAGCGCGTATCAGAGATCATGCATGAGGTGGCACCGTCGATGGTGGCCTACGTCGTTATGTCGGGGCCGAGCCATGCCGAAGAGGTCGTCCGCCGCATGCCCACCACCGTAGTGGCGGCTTCGGCCGATCCTACGATTGCACAGATCGTTCAATCAGCTCTCACCACTCCTTCGTTTCGCGTGTATGCCAGCGACGACGTAGTTGGTGTGGAGATCTGCGGTGCATTGAAGAATGTGATCGCCATTGCCGCTGGTATTGTAGACGGACTCGATCTGGGTGACAATACGAAGGCGGCATTGATGACGCGGGGGTTGGCAGAGATTGCCCGCCTTGGTGTTGCACTGGGAGCTGAACAAGGCACGTTTTACGGCCTGGCTGGACTTGGCGATCTCTATGTGACCTGCGCATCACGGCACAGCCGCAACCGCAGCGTTGGGGAGCAGATCGGGAAGGGTTCGTCACTTGCATCGATTTTGTCTACGATGAGTGCCGTTGCCGAAGGTGTTCCCACAACAACGGCCGCACTCGAACTTGCCGCAACTGTCGGTATTGAACTCCCGATTACGCAGAAAGTGGCCAGTGTCCTCTTCCACGGAGAAGATCCACGGTCGGCCATTCGCGACCTCATGCTGCGTCCCGTCAAGAGCGAGTGCTAGTCGTGGCGTTCATCAGATTCGCCACTGAGTCGACGCACCTTAAGCTCTGCTTCTTCCAAGTACGTCCGGCATTCCTGAGCCAGACGCATGCCTTCCTCGAACATCGCGAGCTGTTCATCGATTGGCGCTTCGCCGCGATCCAGGAGTGATGCTACTTCTTCGAGTCGCTTCAGCTTGTCTTCAAGCGTTTGGGATTTCGCGTTCGTTGCCATGGTGTGGTGTAGGTGGTGGAAGAATCGTTGGATCGGATACCGACTGAACATTAACCGTGCTGGATTCGGTACATCGCTGAACAGTGAGTGTGTCGCCTGGTTGCACGTGATCGTTCGGCGCGAGAACAACGCCATTGCGTTCGATAACGGCATAGCCACGTCGGAGCGGAGCAAGCGGGTGCAGCGATGTTAGATACAGTGCTGTGTGATCAATGTGCTGCTTGAGAAACGTGGTGTGATGGCGAACGGCACGTGACGATCGCGACACAAGTTCGTCGACGCGTTGCTGTCGCAGATGGATGCGCTCTGTGACGCGTCGTGCTGCACGTCCGTCGACAAAACTCTCTGCGAGTTGAAGCATATCGTGCATTCGATCTTGCATCGTTCGTGCCATGTCCTGTCGACGCGCGTCGAGAGCTTCGAGCAGATCATCGATGGTGATAGGCGTTACCATCACGGCTGCAGCTGTTGGCGTCTCGGCACGGGCATCGGCTACAAAGTCTGCAATCGTTACATCTGTCTCGTGTCCAACCGCAGAGATGATTGGTGTGCCAGCGTGTGCGATGGCCATAGCCACGACTTCGGTATTGAAACTCCAGAGATCTTCCAGCGATCCACCTCCACGACCGATGATCAGAACGTCGAGCTTTGCGGCATCGAGTTCCGCGATCGCGCGGGCAATATCCTCGGCAGCCCCCTCACCTTGGACGAGTGTCGGTCGGAAGACAACGTCCAACAGGGGGAATCGGCGGTTGATTGTCGAGAGCATATCCTGGAGAGCCGCACCAGTTTGTGACGTCGCGATGCCTACCGAGCGGGGGCGATGGGGGATGGGCCGTTTACGGTCGGCGTCGAACAGACCCCGAGCGCGGAGTGCTTCTCGGAGCTGCTCAAAGGCGCGGTGGAGATCCCCAACACCTTCAGGACGCATAGCGCTGCAGTCTATCTGGTACTTGCCCTGCGGCGGATACACCGACAACCGTCCGCGAACCACGACACGCATCCCGTCTTCCGGACGGAACGTGAGCGCACGCGTGCGCCACATCACGGCCCCGATCTGGGCATCAGCATCCTTCAAGGTGAAGTACCGGTGCCCTGAAGAGTGCTCTTTGAAATTGGAAATCTCCCCGGATACCAGCACGTCGCCGATACCCTCCTCGAGGAGCCCCTTGATCGCATACGTCAATTCGCTGACGCTAACTGCTTGGTCGCGCATAGGAACAAAGATCGACATTCCCAGCATCCCGTACATTTGCTGTATGGTAGGATTTGGATTCGACGTGCATCGCCTTGCTGAAGGTGAATCGCTCGTCCTGGCAGGTGTGACGATTCCGTCACCCATCGGCACCGTCGCACACAGCGACGGCGACGTACTTCTTCACGCGCTTGTCGATGCGCTCCTCGGTGCATTGGCACTTGGTGATATCGGCGAGCATTTCCCGGATACCGATCCTCGATGGAAGGGCGCAGCGAGCTCGCTCTTTGTTGAGCACGCGGTAGAGATGATCCGCGCTGCGAAGTGCCGGATTATCAATGTCGATTGTACACTCGTGCTCGAATCGCCGAAGATCTTGCCGTATAAGGTACAGATGCGTGAAAACATCGCTGAGCTCTGTGGCCTCCCGCTAGAGCGTGTTGCGATGAAGGCGACAACCAGCGAACGTATCGGATATGTTGGCCGCAAAGAAGGCGTGCATGCATGGGTGATCTGTGAGGTGCAGCCCGAGTGAGGATCGCAGCGCTCATCCTCGCCATCGTATGGACATCAGTGTTGGTGATGGCCGATGCTGGCGAACCGTATGCCTTGCTTCGAACGCAGCAGTGGCAGGGAAGGATCGTGCGCACGCCGAATCGTACGGCAGCATTTGCAGTTATCGCGCCCCGTCCTACATGGTCGAGCTCGAGTCCGGGCGTTGTGCTGCTTCGAGCCGACGGCACCGTGCTTCAGCGTGCATTCCCGGGCGTTGATGTGCGCGCTATGATTACGTGGGACACAGGTTTTCTGATTGCCACCGTTGACTCTGGCGCGGTTCGTCTGCGCACCGTGCATGAAGATCTCACGTCGCGTCAACAGTCGGATGTGATGATTCGCTCGGAGCAGATGATTGAAGCAGGAACGCCGATTCGCCTCGATCAACAGCCCGGAAGTGCTATTGCTATGCTCACGGTAGGACGTGCAGTGTATGCAGTTCGCTATGCGGACGCAGCGCTGCGTGTTACACCACTCGAGCAACGAGTTGTTGCAGGTTTGGTTATGGCACCAAATGGACGTGGGCGCATCGCACTTGTGTATAGCATTGGGTCGTCGGCTTTTCTGTCCATTATTGATGACCAGTTGCAAGCCATTGCAACCACGTCGGTGCCGCTCAGTGACGATGCACGCATTCTGCATGTGGGCAACTACGTGATGCTGCTCTCCACAGTTCGAGGAACGCAGGGAACTGTGGTCACAGCGCTTGATCTTACCACGTTCGCATCATTCACGCGTACGATTCCGATTGAACAACATGTCATCGCCCCATGGATTGATAGTGATGGTGGATTAGCCGTTGCAATGCTCACCACGCGTAGCGGTCGACCAGAGCTTGTGATTACCTCCGGCAATGATATCCCAGAGGTTCTTCCCGAGGGTACCTTTATTCCCGGCGAATATGGCATGCCGCGCTGTGTGCATGTGCAAGGTGACACGATTGTGGTGACGTTCGCTGGTGGAATAGTGACTGTTGAGGCCGATGGAACTATCCTATCCCGCGATGCATGCGTTCTGGGACTTCCGTCGGACCATGAAGAATTGATTCGCACGCTCGATGGCATCATCCTCTCGACACGATCTGCGTCGATCGTCATGACGCGCCACGAGCAGCCACTG
>CAMCXP010000145.1 GCA_945883395.1 Melioribacter roseus P3M-2 | reverse complement strand
GGTGTGGTGAAGTAATATCGAACAAGGACACGTGACACATGGCACTCAATAGCAACATTCCTGATGGTCCGGTTCAGCAGCAGTGGGACAATCTCCGCGCTGAACTGAAGCTGGTTAATCCTGCGAACAAGCGGAAGTATACCGTAATCGTTGTGGGTACTGGTCTGGCTGGTTCTTCGGCTGCTGCAACATTCGCTGAATTAGGGTACAATGTTTCGGCATTTACGTACCACGATTCTGCACGCCGCGCGCACTCGATCGCGGCACAGGGTGGCATTAACGCTGCGAAGAACTACCAAAACGACGGCGACTCGGTGTGGCGGTTGTTCTACGACACGGTGAAAGGGGGCGACTTCCGCGCTCGTGAGTCGAACGTCTACCGTCTTGCACAAGTGTCGACAAACATTATTGATCAATGCGTAGGGCAGGGTGTGCCGTTCGCACGTGAATACGGTGGGTACTTGAGCAACCGTTCGTTTGGTGGCGCGCAAGTATCTCGTACGTTTTATGCACGCGGGCAGACTGGTCAGCAGCTCCTGATAGGTGCATACCAGGCGCTTCAGCGTCAAGTAGGACTCGGCAAGGTCAAGCTCCATAACAAGCAAGAGATGATGGACCTCATCGTCGTCGACGGTCGCGCACGCGGTATCGTCACACGCGATATGGTCACGGGTAAGGTGCAGTCGCACATGGCTGACGCAGTGGTGCTCGCTACAGGCGGATACGGCAACGTGTTCTACCTTAGCACAAACGCAATGGCATGTAACGTGACGGCCACATACCGCGCGCACAAGCGTGGCGCATTCTTTGCAAACCCATGCTACACGCAGATTCACCCAACGTGTATCCCACAGAGCGGTGACTATCAATCAAAGCTCACGCTCATGTCGGAGTCGCTCCGCAACGACGGTCGTATTTGGGTGCCCAAGCAGAAGGGTGACACGCGTTCGCCGGATCAAATCCCAGAAGCAGAGCGCGATTACTATCTCGAGCGTAAGTATCCATCCTTCGGTAATCTTTCGCCACGCGACATCGCCTCGCGTGCGGCAAAGGAAGTATGCGATGAAGGTCGTGGCGTTGGACCAGGCGGCCTTGGCGTGTACTTGGAATTCTCCGATGCGATTCGTCGACTCGGTGAGAAGACGATTGCCGATCGCTACGGAAACTTGTTCGAAATGTATGAGCGCATCACAGGTGAGAATCCATACAAGGTGCCGATGCGCATCTACCCAGCGGTGCATTACACGATGGGTGGCTTGTGGGTGGACTACAATCTCATGTCGAACGTACCGGGTTTATTCGTTCTTGGTGAAGCGAATTTCTCCGATCACGGAGCAAATCGTCTTGGTGCCTCGGCCCTGATGCAGGGTCTGGCAGACGGCTACTTTGTTATCCCGTATACGATTGGTGGATATTTCGCCAACGGTGGTCTGCAAGCGGTGAGTAACGACTCGCAAGAAGCTCGCACAGCTGTACAGGAAGCCGAACAGAAGATCGCAGCACTTCTGGCCCTTAACGGAAAGCGCTCGCCGACATCGTTCCACCGTGAACTTGGCAAGATCATGTGGGATAAATGCGGCATGGCGCGCAATGAGCAGGGTCTAAAGGAAGCTCTGACACGTATCCCTGAGCTCCGTGAAGAGTTTTGGCAGAACGTCAGGATTCCAGGTTCTGGTGCGGAGCTCAATCAATCGCTTGAGCTTGGACTGCGCGTTGCGGACTTCCTTGAGTTTGCAGAACTGATGTGCTACGATGCGCTCCAGCGCAACGAGTCATGCGGTGGTCACTTCCGTGAAGAGTATCAAACGGAGGACGGCGAAGCACAACGCAATGATGATGAGTACTGCTATGCAGCAGCATGGGAATACAACGGTGTCGGTGCAACGCCAACACTGCATAAAGAGGAACTCTCGTTCGAGAATGTCAAACTGGCAACACGGAGCTACAAGTGATGAACCTGCGACTTCATATCTGGCGTCAGTCAGGACCCGATGTACAGGGAATGCTCAAGACCTACGACGTGCAGAACGTCAGCGAGCACATGAGCTTCCTCGAAATGCTCGACGTGTTGAACGAGGACCTTCTAACCAAAGGCGAGATTCCAGTAGCGTTCGATCACGATTGCCGCGAGGGAATCTGTGGTACATGCGGCATGGTAATCAACGGTAGGCCGCACGGACCCCTCACGCGCACAACCGCGTGCCAGTTGCACATGAGAACATTCAAGGATGGCGACGAGATCTACATTGAGCCATGGCGTGCACGCGCATTCCCTGTAATGCGCGACCTCATTGTCGACCGCGGCTCGTTCGATCGCATCATTCAAAAGGGTGGCTTCGTTAGTATCAACACTGGCAACGCTCAGGATGGCAATGCGATTCCGATCTCGAAGAAGGATGCAGACCGTGCCATGGACGCGGCAGCATGTATCGGCTGCGGTGCGTGCGTAGCTGCCTGCCCAAACTCATCGGCGATGTTGTTTACAGCCGCAAAGATCGGCCATCTGGGCTCGCTTCCACAGGGCCAAACCGAGCGGTCAACACGTGCCATGAACATGGTGCTGCAAATGGACGCAGAGGGCTTTGGAGCCTGCACCAATCACTACGAATGTGAAGCAGCCTGCCCGAAGGGCATCAGCGCTGAGTTTATTGCACAGATGAACAACGATTTCGTTGCAAGTGCTTTTGGTGGAAGAGATTAACGGTCGTTAGGCAACAGCTGCGATGTATTCGCGCACGGCCTGTTCGAAACCAACGAACAGGGCGTGTCGCACAAGAGCGTGTCCGATTGATACTTCCTCAATCTGGCTGATCGTTGTGATGGGTCCGATGTTTCGCAGGTCAAGTCCGTGCCCTGCTGTAACAATCAAGCCTGCACTTTCGGCATACTGAGCTGCCGACGAAATGCGCTCGAACTGAATGCTGAGTGCAGCTGCATTGCGTGCGTTGGCGTACGTCCCGGTATGGAGCTCGATGATGTCGGCGCCGCACGCCACAACGGCATCAATGTGCCGTGCGTCGGGTTCGATGAAGAGGCTTACGAGAATGCCCTTGTCGTGAAATGCTTTGACGACATCCGAGAGGTAGTCTTGATTGCCGATAACTACAAGGCCGCCCTCAGTTGTAAGCTCTTCTCGCCGCTCTGGTACTAGTGTGACGAGGTCCGGAACGATGTCCAGAGCTATACCGATGATTTCTGGAGTGGCAGCCATTTCAAGGTCGAGCTTCGTCGTCACAACGTCGCGTAAGACGCGCACGTCCCGGTCGTTGACATGACGACGATCTTCTCGTAAATGGCACACGATTCCAGATGCTCCAGCGAGTTCGGCAAGCACTGCGGCATGAACCGGATCCGGCTCAATTCCGCCGCGTGCTTCGCGTAATGTTGCCACGTGATCGATATTGACAGCTAAACGCATACGAACCTCAGACGAAAAACAAGTGTTTGAACTACTTCGGTGTGAGGCGAAGTTTGGTCACCTTGATCCCTATCTGCTAAATTACCGTAACAGAAGAGTTCGCTCAACGTCTTTCCCGTCAATTCGCACCGGAAGCCGGATTGGCTCATGCCTAGCATCTAACTATGGAGTTCGTTATGTCAGTTGTTCGTTGTGCCCGTGCGCTCGTGCTTGTACTTGCACTCTGCGGTGCTGTCATGCAAGAAAGCTCAGCGCAGGTATCGGCCACGCGCCCTGCATTGAATGGTTTCATTCCGAATGTTGGACAGTGGCCGTCGCATGTATTGTTCCTCCATCGTGAGCACAACCTGAATGTCTGGATTACGTCCAAGGGTATCGTGATGGATCATCATATGGTAGATCTCGACGCTCAGGCGCGACAGGGACATGCCGTCGAAATTGCATGGAAGGGCTCTCAAGGCGGAGTTGCGCATGCAGAGCATGCACTTCCAACGCGTGTTAGCATGTTTCTCGGGAATGATCCCTCATCATGGCGCACCAGTATACCGGTCTACGATCGTGTGCGCGTTCGCAGTATCTACCGTGGCATTGATGCGCTGTATTACATTGAAAACGGCCATGTGCGGTACGACCTTGATGTTCGTCCAGGTGCAGACATAACTGCTCTCAGCGTTGCTGTGCACGGCGCCGACGGTGTCGATCTTACCCCTACTTCGGTGACGCTCAAGACAAGTCTCGGCAACATTGCAATGTCTGATCTTTTTGCCTACTTCATTGGTGGAGCAACATCTGCCGTGACAGCGCGGTTTGTCGAAAGAACAGGCGGTTTCGGCGTCGATGTACAAGGCCACGATCGCACGAAGCACCTACGTATTGATCCAATCGTGTACGGCACGTATGTCGGTGGACCGTCCTACGATCGGACGGTGGGTGTGCGTGTAACTGCTGATGGTGTTATTGTGGGTGGATCAACGGATGCGCTAACCTTCCCAGAAACAGTTGGGAAATACCGGAAGGCGATTGCTGGTGAAATTGATGCATTCGTCGCGTTGATGTCAAGTGATCTCGAG
>CAMCXP010000144.1 GCA_945883395.1 Melioribacter roseus P3M-2 | reverse complement strand
AATCGCAACGCTACGACTGTTGCGTGCCCTTGGACTTGCCAGTTTGCTCCTGCTGCTGTTCGAGCCTATTCTACGTATCGTACAGAGCGAGACAGTCCGGCCGCGGGTAGCACTGCTGATCGATGACTCGCGATCGTTACCGCGTCTAGCTAAGATGGATACGACTGCGCTACGTGCAACCGTTGCAGACTTACAATCATCGATTGGTGCTGATATCGACGTTGATCTGTATGGGTTCTCGGATGTACTGCGCGATGTTCATGACGTCGATTCGCTGACATATCGAGGGTATCGTACTGACATCGCATCGGCCCTCTCTGCTATCGCCAATCGTTCAGTCGACCGTCGCATCGGTGCAATTGTCCTCGTAACAGATGGTCAGCACAATGGATCTGATAATCCGGTAATGCTGGCGGAAAACCTTGGACTCGGCGTGTATAGTGTTGGCTTCGGCGACACGGTAATGCCGAAGGATTTTGCGGTAACACGCATCCTCGTTGCTGGCATCGGCGTTGTGCGCGAGGCAATGCCCGTTACGGTTGATATCGAATCATATCGCATGCCTGACGGTGACTATGAGATGGTGATTGAGGATAATGGCCTGCGCGTGCATTCGCAGCGAGTTGCGGTGCGATCGAACGTTCCGCGCCAGACAGTTACGATGGATTGGAAGCCAGCACAAGAGGGTGTACGAAAGCTTGTTGTTGCGCTACGGCCGGTTGACGGTGAGGCAACAACGGCAAACAATCGCGTCCAGGCGTTTGTGGATGTCCGATCGTATAAGCGCAAGGTGGTGCTTATCGCAGGTGCGCCGAGTCCGGATGTTACGTTTATCAAAACCTCGCTTACGCGCGACCCATCTGTTGTTGTCACGACATTCGTGCAGAAGCAGGGTGCAGAATTTTACGAAGGAACTCCGTCGATCAACGATCTCGCGGACATTGAGGCACTTATTCTCGTTGGGTTTCCTACATCGCAGTCGAGTGCGGCCGTCGTGGAGACAATCGCCAAGGCATGCTCATCGGGAACAGCGTTGTTCTTCATGCCGTCAGTGCAGCTTGACTATCGGAGGCTCGGCTCGCTTGAGAATATTCTGCCGTTTCGCGTCACTGGAAGTCGGCCACAAGAGTTCCTCGTAACACCAGATGTTACTGACGGTAGCGCGTCTGATCCAATCATGCGTCTGTCCGGTGATGCACAAGATGCATCGACTTGGCAATCACTCCCTCCGATGTTTCGCACCGAAACGTTTGTTGAGTCGGCACCGGGTGCGCAGGTATTGGCAACGATCCGCGTAGGGAATGCATCGCTCGAAGAACCGCTTATTATGAAGCGTGATGATGGTAGGACGCGAAGCATTGCTGTTCTCGGCTATGGGGTGTATCGTTGGCGCTTGCTCGGTACAGCTCCGCAACAATCCCGCGGAGGCACGCAGGTTGATGTCCTTGATGCGTTTCTTGGCAACGCGGTTTCATGGCTGCGAGTGCGCGACTCGGAACGACGCATTGTGATTGCATCAACACAGAAGTTTTACGCTACCGGCGAACCGGTGGGATTTGTAGCTTCGGTTCAAGATGAGTCCTTTGCGGCGGTTAATGATGCGGAGGTACGTGTTGTACTCGCAACCTCAAATGGTCAGCGTTCGGTGGTGCTTGCTCTTCAGGGGAATGGTCGCTATGCGTCTACCACGGGTTCGTTACCACCGGGTGAATATAGCTTCGTCGGCACGGCAACTCGTGGTAGTGTCCAGCTTGCTATTCGGCGCGGACGTTTTACGATAGGGGATCTGCAGGTTGAAGATGCGACAGTTGTGCGCAATTCGCCGCTTCTTGTGTCATTAGCGCAACGCACAGGTGCGATTGCGGTTAGCGGAAACCAGCTCGATGTTCTTCGTGAGATGCTCAAGCGTGATCCACGTCTTCGCGATGTTGTGCAGACCAGAGATCGGGAGTATCCGGTGTATCATCTTCCCTGGCTCGTTGTTATTGCTATCGGATGTTTCGCAGCCGAGTGGACGCTTCGCAAACGTCGAGGTCTCGTTTGACGTCTGTGAGGTTGCCAGACGACATCGCAGTCTTGTATGACCAACGTCGTGATGAGATACGACGCAGGCTGTCTGAATTCGCTGCCGTAGAGCCTTCTCACTGGTTCTACGAATGTTGCTTTTGCATCCTGACGCCACAGTCGTCAGCTGTTCATGCAGATGCAGTTGTGCGAGAGCTACAAGAGATCGACTTCTTCGAGAAGGGACAGGACGTTGAGCATATATTGCGCAACCCTACTGTGTACATTCGCTTTCACCGAACCAAACACTCTCGCCTGCACCTTTTGCGAGACCAGTGGGATGCCGTTCGAGGTCTGCTGGAGCAACAGGGAATCCCTTCGATCGAGCGTCGCACGATGTTGGCGGATCTCGTCAATGGCTACGGACTCAAGGAAGCGAGTCATGCCATGCGAAACATCGGTTTTCGCGGCGTCGCAATTCTCGATCGACACCTGCTCAGGCTCCTGGTTCAATGCGAGGTCTACCCCGAGATACCCTCCGTCAGTTCACGATCAGCCTACCTTCGTGTCGAGCAGTCCGTTATCACCTATGCCCAACACGTCGGCATCGATATGGACGAACTCGATCTCCTGTTCTGGTGCGCCATGACAGGACATATTCTTAAGTGATTGCGGCTTGGCGGACCTTCTCTGTAAGTACCTGCTGCGGTAGGACCACTTGATCTTGCGTGCCTGTCGCCAAGAGCGTGCCAGAGGGAAGTACTCGAGCCTCGATGCTGCATCGGATTCGACGACCCTCAACTGCATCCACACGTGCGACGATTCGTACCCGTGCTCCAATTCCAGCCATGGCAAGATGCGTTAGCTGGAGTCCACTCCCGACAGCATTCTCGTCACCATCGAAAAATGCCGCAATCGCACGGCGTGCAGCTACTTCTGCATGATAGGCGAGCCAGAATGTCGAATACACAGGATGGATCTCAATTCCATCGAGCACGGCCGTCATCTCGGGCGTAACGACAACCTCAACTTCACCTGTACTGTTCTGCACGTTGGCATTCATAGATCATCCGTTGGAAGCGTAGTACGAGCGTCACCGCAATCGTTTACCTTTGCAGATGCGGATTGCTGTCCACACCCTTGGGTGTAAGCTCAATTATAGCGAGACATCACGACTATGCGATGACCTTTTATCGCATGGGCATACGATCGTACCATTCGACAGTGAAGCGGATGCGATCGTCCTCAACACATGCAGCGTTACTGAGCAAGCCGATGTTGAATGTCGGAAGCTCGTTCGCAGGGGACGTCGCACGTCGCCACGGGCGGCTGTGATTGTTACCGGGTGCTACGCGCAGCTGAAGCCAGATGAGATATCAGCCATCGATGGAGTTAGGGCTGTCATCGGAACGGCACATAAATTTAGCATTGCAGATCGAATTGAATCGCTCGTAACGGCAGAGGAGGTCGTCGTTGATGCAGATGAGATTACTGATGATGTGCTCTTTCAGCCGTCTAGAACACATCGCACATCATCACGGACGCGCACATTCTTCAAGATTCAGGATGGGTGCGATTATTCCTGTTCCTTCTGTACAATTCCCAAGGCTCGCGGCAACGCCCGGTCGATGATGCGTGAAGATGTCCGTAGTGAAGTTGATCGTATTGTTTCCGATGGATATCGCGAGGTAATACTCTCTGGTGTTAATCTTGGTGAGTATCGCGATGCCGTTGACACACGATTCGTTGATGTTCTTCGCATGATTGTTGAGGATGCGCCACCGTTCCGTCTTCGGATATCGTCGATCGAGCCGAATACCGTTACGACTGAACTTATCGACGTTATCGCAGCGTCTTCATCGATTGTTCCTCATCTTCATATACCTCTGCAAAGTGGGAGCGCAGTTGTGCTTCGCCGCATGCGACGTCGATACACAGTTGACGACTACCGATCACTGGTGTGTGTTCTTCATGAACGTATTCCCGGACTTGCACTTGGGATTGATGTGATTGTCGGGTTTCCGGGTGAGACGGAACAAGAGTTTGAAGAAACCTACGCGTTCCTTGAGGACGCTCAGTGGTCGTATCTGCATGTGTTCACATATTCCGAACGAGATGATACCGTCGCTGCCGCCATGGAGCAGCAAGTTGATCGTGGTGTGCGTCGCATGCGGACACAGCGACTTCGCACGTTGTCGGAATGGAAGCATGCTCGGTTTATCGACGCAAAGATTGGAAGCATTGCACAGGTATTGCCTGAGTCCTACGATCGGCTCACGCAGATGTGGCGCGGATGGTCTGAGCATCATGTGGCGGTGTCGTTTGCTGGAGCACCGGACCAAGTAAAGATGATCTACAATGTTCGCCTCACCGAACGCATCGGTCAGGAAGCACGTGGTATTGCCATAGGAGAGAATGTATGAAGATCTTTATCGCTCTCGATATGGAGGGAATCACAGGAGTTGTACATGGCGATCAGCTGATGGCAGAAGGTCGTGGCTATGTAGCGGCTCAGCGATTGCTGATGAGTGATCTTCTCGCTACA
>CAMCXP010000143.1 GCA_945883395.1 Melioribacter roseus P3M-2 | reverse complement strand
GTTGAAGCTCCTGCAGCACAGAGCTTTGTTAAGCCCGATGCACGGATCCTTTTGCTCCGTCAGGATCGCATCGGTGATGTGCTCGTCAGCACGCCCATTATTGCTGCAATTCGCGCATGCTATCCTCATGCGACGATTGGGATGGTGCTCTCAACAAACAACACAGCTGTGGCGTATACAGTTGAACCATACGTCGATCGAATTCATGTCTTCCGTAAGTCAGTCGTTGATCTGGTTCGGTTACGCCGTGAGCTGCGACGCAGCGCGTATGATGTAGTCATTGATTTGATGGACAATCCATCATCAACGTCTGCCTTGTTGATGCAAGGGTCACGTGCACCGATTGCTATCGGAGTTGACAAAGAGAATCGTCGAGTGTACACCCACGTTGTTCCACTAGCCGACAGAACAGCGGTGCACATCGTTGAGCGAATAGCTCGCGTTACATGGCCTCTTGGATTCGACATTCCACGCGAGGAATTGCGTCCGAAGCTTCCAGGAGTTACACCGCACACCTCCGTCGATCCGCATGCTGGGCCTAACCAGTCCTACATTCTCGGCATCAACATATCGGGCTCCGACCTTGATCGTATGTACCCGGAATCGCTTCTTGCAGAAGTTCTTCACCAGGTTTGTTCATCATTCGAGGGGGCTCGCACGGCGGGCCGCCTGGAACTTGTGGTGATGTCTGCACCTCATCATCGAGAAATCGCTGAACGTATCGGACAACAACTTGACGCTCGGGTTCTACCGCCAAGGCCGTCATTCAGCGCCTTTGCAGAGGCGATCGGCCATTGCGATATGTTCCTGACACCGGATACCTCAGCGGTCCATGTGGCAGCTGCCTATAACATTCCGTCGGTTGTCCTGTTTGCGCAGGATGATCGCCTGCTGCTTCCGTGGTTTCCTTACGCAACGCGGAACTGGGCGTGTATTGCGCACAACGCCCCACTCGCAGCAATCCCTACGAGTGATGTTGTTCGTCATCTTACAGCTATGATCCACGAAATCACGGGCTTGAATCCGGGTGCTTCGTAAATTCTCCTTGCTCACAGCCGAGCAATGCCTCTATCAACACGATTTCACGTAGACAGCGTCCATGCACTTTCAACAACGCACAATTCATTGCGGACTGCTCCGTCCGGAGCATGTCGGTACGTCTGTTACGCTTAATGGTTGGGTCAATGCTCGGCGTGACTACGGCGGCATCATCTTTATCGATCTTCGTGATCGAGAGGGAATTGCACAGGTCGTGGTTGATTCATCGCATACACCTGATCTGGGTGCAGCGATTCATGACGTACGTGGAGAATATGTTCTCTGGGTCAAGGGAACAGTCCGCATGCGTGAAAACCCTAACCCTCGGATTCCTACTGGATTAGTTGAAGTGCTCGCTGACGAGATCGGTATCATCAATGCATCCGAAGTTCCACCCTTCGAGATCGTTGACGATCTTGGAACGAATGAAGAACTGCGACTGACACACCGCTATCTCGATCTTCGCCGTCCGGTGATGCAACAGAATTTCATCGTGCGTAACCGCCTCTATCAGCTCACACACAAGTTCTTTGAGCAAGAGGGATTTATCGAAGTCGAAACGCCTGTTCTCACTAAGTCGACGCCCGAAGGCGCTCGTGACTTCCTCGTTCCGAGTCGGATGAACAAGGGCAGGTTCTATGCGCTGCCGCAATCACCGCAGTTGTTCAAGCAACTGCTGATGGTGGCCGGGTTTGACAAGTATATGCAGATCGTCAAGTGCTTTCGTGATGAGGACCTGCGCGCTGACCGACAACCCGAGTTCACACAGATCGACGTTGAGATGTCGTTCGTAACGCAGGATGATATTCTTGCGCTTACTGAGCGGTTTATCGCGATGGTGTGGAAGGACATTCTTGATATTGACGTGGCTACGCCATTTCTCCGAATGCCGTTTCATCAAGCTCTTGAAACGTATGGCTCCGATAAACCAGACATTCGCTATGATCTTCGCTTGACGAACGTGACAGCGACAGCCAATGCTACATCGTTTGGCGTGTTTACAGATACGATAGCCGCTGGTGGCGTCGTGATGGCACTCAATGCGAAGAGCTGTGGTTTCTTCTCTCGGAAACAGCTTGACGAACTCACAGAGCATGCAAAGAAGTATGGCGCTAAGGGTCTACCGTGGCTCAAAGTTCAGGGCGCGGAGATAACTGGCTCGTTTGCCAAGGCGATCTCTCCCGAGGAAGCACAGGCATTAGCATCGGCAATGGCTGCAGTCGATGGCGATTTGATGTTGTTTGTTCCTGGCGAATGGGAGCGCGCCTGCATTATCGCTGGTGCGCTGCGTACGGAGGTTGCACGTCGGACGGGAATCCTTGAAGCTTGTGCGGGGAAGTTCTCGTTCCATTGGATTACAGAATTTCCTCTGCTAGAACACAGCGAGGAAGAACAGCGCTGGATTGCTCGTCACCATCCGTTTACATCCCCGTTGTTGGACGATGTGGAGCTACTGGGGACCGATCCAACACACGCTCGAGCGATTGCACACGATCTTGTGATTAACGGATACGAAGCGGCCGGCGGATCTATTCGTATTCACCGAAGTGATGTACAGCAGCAGATGTTTGATCTCCTGGGCTTCACGCGAGAGGATGCGATGGAGAAGTTCGGATTCCTCCTCAACGCGCTCACGTATGGCGCGCCACCGCACGGAGGTATTGCGTTCGGATTCGATCGCCTGGCGATGCTTCTTTGCGGAACCGATAATATCCGCGACGTGATTGCGTTCCCGAAGACGACATCTGGACTGTCATTGATGGATGCTTGTCCATCGTCGGTCGATGAACATCAATTGCGTGATCTTGGAATTGGATTAGCCCAACGATAAGCTATGCTACGACGGTCCTTTCTAATTCTGCTGGCAACACCGGTACTCGCTCAGAATCTTCGCAAGAGTCGTGCGAAGAACACCGATCCGTTGGCGACCACTTCCTATATCTTCTCGCAGACAATGCGGCGCGTATCGTCTGAGAAGTGGAACAGGCAGCCCCTTGGCGACCTCATGGGGAACATCGGCATGCTGCTGATTGGTACTCCGTATGTCGGGGGAACTCTCGAGGGGGCGGGTCCAGAAGTCTGCCGCGTGGACCTCACAGGTCTCGACTGTGTGACGCTGTTCGAGAATGTTCTGGCAATGGCGCGATGCAGTAAGTTGGGCACACCAACATGGGATGCATTTGTCGCGCAAGTGACGATGACACGATATCGTGACGGAAAGCTTGATGGTTATACCTCGCGCCTGCACTATACGTCCGAGTGGATCGAAAACAACATTGCGAAAGGTGTCGTCCGAGATGTAACGCAGGAACTCGGCGGTGAGATCTTCCCCGTGCGAGTCTCGTTTATGTCGGAGCATCCGCAGTACTATCCGCCGCTGAAAACCGACTCGTCACTTGTAGGAACGATGGCAGCGATTGAGCGCCGACTCGCTACAACAACGCGATACATCATTCCGCGTGACAAGATCGTCGATGTTGAGTCGCAGTTACAATCGGGTGATATTGTTGCTATAGCAACGTCAAAGGCCGGGCTTGACTACGCGCACATTGGTTTGATTGTGCGTGATGGTGAACGAGCTCGACTTCTGCATGCCTCGTTAACGAAGAAGAAGGTGATTCTCGACGGACCGCTCTCAGACTATATCGCATCGGTAAAGACACATCTCGGAGTGTCGATCTTGAGGCCAATCACGCCTGCGGTATCAGGCCGCTAAGCAGTTCTTGCGTTAGGCTAGCCTGTAGCGCAGAAGCCACTTCTGACGGCGTGATGGTATGACCCGCGACATCAGTTAGGGTTGCACTCGTTCTACGCATTGTGGCAACGGTTCGTTCACGCACCTCGTTGTCTGCTGCGAGCAATTCACCCAACATCAGATGCTCGGGTCCGCACACGATAGATCCATGCTGTAGCACTATTCCGTCGACAACCCGTTGCGCCGAACCAACGACTTTTCGTCCATGCCAGAGCAATTCACTCGGCGCGTGTGCAGAGAAGCAAACTTGTCCGAGTGGACCCGACGATGCGTAGTGGTCGCGGAGCGACGGAGCAGCCGTACTTAGCGCAAGCTCAGGTGCAAGCGACACCAATGAGCTGTGAAGCATGGCATGAAACTCTTTGTATACATCAAGGGGCTTACATCCCGATGGAATGCGGAGAGCAAGTGCATAGGTGAGTTCGTTTGCGTGAAGTACCGCACGTCCTCCCGTAGGTCGATGTACGACATCGTAGCCCCGTTCAACACACATGTCTGGATCGATCGCTGACGCACTCTGATGTGTCCCGAGCGACACACACCATGGAGTCCATTGATAGGTGCGAAAGGCAATATCCACCGATCCTTCTCGGACCTGCTCGACAAGGAGCAGGTCGCGCCGCATATTCTCCGCGCCCGTTAAAGCGCCATCATGCGACACGTCAACGTTCATTGCGGTCGAATACGTAGGAATCGCAGTTTACCGACTCGCAGAACGCGCTCGGTTGTACAATCGACGCTATGCTCAATATCAAGAACCTTTGCAC
>CAMCXP010000142.1 GCA_945883395.1 Melioribacter roseus P3M-2 | reverse complement strand
GATCGTCTCTCAACGCAAAGCGGTATGTCTGTCGCGCTTCGCTGGACATATCCGAATAACCTTATGTTCACCTTCGAAGACACCAGCGGGTTTGGCGACTTCCGCCTACGAACCCCAATGCCAGCCGGCGCGAAGTACCGCTATCGGCGATAACCGCACATGCAAGACAGCTTACTAACGAAAACGGGCCGCCTCGCTCAAGCGAGGCGGCCCGTTGAAGTATACGACGGCTACTTAGCGAGCCACAACAACCGTAAGGACTGCGCGATCTGTGCCGTTCGATGCGACGATCGAGTACGTGCCAGATGCAAGTGTACCTGCCCCGATTGAAAGTGTCTCCTGACCATTCACTGCACCGTTGAAGATCGTTGCTACCGTGCGGCCAGCAGCATCAACAACAGTCACGTTCATTGTGCCAAGACCACCAAGGCGAACCGATGAAGCGTCTGATACAGGGTTTGCACCAACGAGTGTTAGACGGATTGCGCCGGTTTCGCTGACAACATCTGTTTCAACACTTGTTGTTGTGCTTGCACCACGAAGTTGGATCGTAGCCGACTCTGTTGCGTTTGATTCGAAATCAAGCGTTGCACCAAAGTTGTTCTTCGACTCAGTTGGAGCGAACATCACAGTAACTTGGTGTGTCGCGCCAGCAGCAACCTTGATTGGGTTACCGTTAACTGGACGACCACCTGTAACGTCGAATGCTGTCGCATCGACACCAGCAATGTTCACACCTGTGATCGCAAGTTCAGCGTTACCTGTGTTTGTAAGCGTGACGCTGAGTTCCTTCGTGTTGTTGACTGTGATCGTGCCGAAGTTGAGCGTGCTGACGCTTGCTGCGATCTTTGCGCCTTGTGCTTCTGCACCGAGGAGCCAATCCATAACCTTCTCTGTGAGGTTAACACGGACTGCCTCTGTCGCGATCATCTCTGGTCCGACTGAACCATACACAAGCTTACCACCGTACGTTGGCTCAACGCGAACCATCGCAATGTTTGCAGCTGCATTGTCGTAGTACAGAACCGACTTCGCCTTCGAGCCCGCAGTGAGCTTGAAGATGTCTGTGCCAAGCGCGTAGTACGGGTATGCCTGCGATGCCTGGTTACCCGTGAACGTGATGCCATTACCAATCGGATCGCCAGCAGTACCCTTTACTGGGAACGTGATGATCGATGTCAGGTTGCCGTTTGCATCGAAGTTGCCACGGAACTCAAACTTGTTGTACGCAAGGCCAACAACGTTTGCATAGAATGTGCGTGTTGCATCAAACGCAGTGTTTGTTGCATACCGCTCATAGGCAGCATACATCGCTGCCTGTGATTGGATCCAGACACCCTTCTTTGCACGAAGCATGTTCTCGATGCTCGAGAGCGTACCTGCACGAAGATTCGTCCATGCACCCTCGAACGCGAATACCGCAGCTTGGAAGCTGTTCATTGGGTAGTTCGTGAGGATTTCTGTAGCGTATGGCATGTAGACAACGTCGGAGCTGTACTTTGTCGAAGCTTGCGCTGCCAGCTGTGTGAGTGCGCCTGCGGCATCTCCACCAAGGCCGTAATAGTTCACAACCTTCGCACCGTTCACAAGATAGTAGATCGATGGAACCACGCCACCTAGACCGTCAGTTGCAGCAATTGCGGCATTGACGTTCACGAAGATCGAGCGGTTAGGACCTGTTACTTTGAGTGTCGCAGAAGCTGTGCCGTTGCCAGGAACTGTGACCTTTGCAGGTGTAAGCTCAGCAGACATGCCTGCTTGCGTAAGTGCGTCAGCATTCGAAACGCTGAGGTCAACTGTTACTGGTGTTGAGCCGTTGTTCGTGAGGGTGACAGTCTTTTCGGCTGTGCCATTACGATCAATGCGCTCATAGATGCCAGAGATCGAAGCTGTTGCCTTCGAAGCTTCGAAGTAGTCAAACGCTGCTGGTGTGTCATTCGTGATGCTTGCACCAGCTTGAATGATTTCAAGTGTTGCATTGTCTTGAATGAACGCGATACCATACAGGTTTGCTGGGTTCCATTCCTTGCCTGAGCCGAAGCCAGGGACGAATGTGTATGTCTTTGTCTCGCCGGCACCCTGTGTGATCTCTGTACCGTTCGCATCTGGGTACATGTACATCATCACATCACCAAACTGCGACTCACCGTTGCTGTTTGCAAGGGTTTGTGGAAGGTTTGCGATCGTAACTGTACGCTGCACTGTTGCGAAGAACAGCTTTGCACCTGAAAGTGCGCGGTCAGTTGTTACTGTTACGTCAACCTTGCCACCGTTCTGCTTCACTTCAATCTTCGCCATCGATGTTGGCGGGATCTGTGAAACAAGGTTGTTGATAGCGGCAACACCAGACGCTGGGTTGATGTTGAGCGTACCACCAACACGGAGATACGGAATACCGTTGATACCGTAAAGATCATGACGGACACCTGGGTCGCGACCGTTCATTACGTTCCATGGATCGCCCGGTGCTGGGTAATTCATGTGGTAGCGAAGTGAAATGATGTCATTCTCGAGCTTTACGACAGTCGCGATGAATGGCGCTGCTGTTGCACATGGCGGGCATGTAGCACTTGTGAATTGTTCGAGCATCTTATAGCGCTTGTACTTACCCGTGAATTGCGCGCTAGTTGAACCAGCTGCAATCACGAGCACGAGTGCTACGAGTGCGATCGAACGAAAGATTGAACCAGTTGACATGTAGGCTCCCTTCGTGGAACGAAAAAAAGATTGTGTTGAAACATTCGCAAGCGTCACAAGTCCGTCATTACAACGGCTCGTAATATAGGCCGTTCAAGCCTATATACGGACGCCAAGTTATCCCGAAATGACGTCTTTACAACCAGGATGTTACCGACGCTTGGATTTACCGTTGTTCGAGCCCTGAGAACGCTGTGCACGGGTTGACTGGCCCGGGATGCTCTTTCCCTGTGCATCAGCTACGTTCTGCGCTTCGCGCATCTTCCGCTGCAGCCAGGACTCCTTTGCCGGTTCCTTTCGCAGGTCGGCGAGGGTGAGCTTGGTCTTCGAGAATTTCGCCTGCCAAATTGTCTGTCCGATAGCGACAATATTGAAGACAAAGTAGTAGAGATTGAGGCCAGCCGGGAGGGAAGAGAACATGAGCGTCATCATGACAGGCATCATGTAGACAAGAGCCTTCTGGCGTGGGTCCGTCACGGCCTGTTTCTGTTGGATGAACAGCGTTGCACCCATGAGCAGGGCAAGCCCCGAGAACTTATCAATGTTAACAAGCGGCAGCTTAAACGGCAGGTTGAAGATCACGTCCGGTACACTGAGATCGTACAGCCAAGTTGAGAGAAACTCGGCCTGACGAAGCTCGATGTTCAGATTCAGCACTGAATACAAGGCATACAGGAATGGCATCTGAAGCACAAGGGGCAGGCAGCCCCCTGCCGGATTTATGCCGTACTGTGAGTACAGCTTCATCATCTCCTGCTGCTGGGTCTGATTGTCGTCCTTATACTTCTCTCGTATCTCGTTCATGAGCGGCGCAACGAGCTGCATTTTGCGAGCCGACTTCATTTGTGTGATGCCGAGAGGATAGAGCAGCGCCTTCATGAGCAAGGCGAACAGAATGATCGCGATACCGTAGTTCGGGATGCCCGAGTGAATAAGGCGGAGCGTCGGGAGCATGAAGTACTCCCCAATTGGCTTGATGATCCACTTCCAGCCGAAGTTGATGATGTCTGTAAGACCCATCGTGGCCAGTGTATCATAGAGCATCGGACCGGCGAAGAGCGTCAGGGAGTGGGTCTGCGAGCCCCCTCGATATGGGAGCTTGAGGGCGAGCATATAGGACTCATAGAAGCCCTCGTTTGGCAATCCGAATTTTTCGCCGGTAAGGAGTGCCGAGCCATCGAATCCCTTTGCTGGGAGCATCGCAACGGCGAAGTACTTGTTGCGTGTTGCCAGGTAGTCAATCGAGCCATTAACCGGCAACTCTACTTGCGTGTTGAAGTCCGGAGCATCGAGTTCCGTGAGATCGCCGTTTGTCGAGACAATGGCAATAGCGTTGTTTGATTCGTCGACCGAATTTTCTTCTTGATAATTCAAACCGTTGCGCCATTCGAGGGTGACGAATCGGCTGGTTTGTGGAATCACGGACTCCATGCCATCGAGCGTGATATCTGTTTGTACCTGATAGCGATCGCCCGAGAATGTATAGATCCGTGTGATCGAGCCGCCAGTTGCAACAGTAGCTGTTGCGCGAACAGTCACAGATGAACCCGGAGCCACATCAATCTGATCGCTTTGCACGTCGAATGCGAACGGGATCGTTTCCGACAAAACCTTCTTGCCATTCATCGCACGGAACGAGAATCCGTACTCGAGTTTACCCGGGCGGACAAGGTCGACGCGCTTTGCACTGTCCTGCTTATGATACCACGGACGATAGTCGAGCAATTGCCACGAGCGCACCATTGCTCCGCGCGAGCTGAGTTCGATGCGGTAGAGCTTCGACGTAATCGTGACCGCACGAGGTTGCGCCGCAATGAATGCCACAGCTGGCGTTTCCGGCGCTACAGCAGTCTTTGCTACCTCCTGCTGTTCGT
>CAMCXP010000141.1 GCA_945883395.1 Melioribacter roseus P3M-2 | reverse complement strand
GCCGGAACGTTCCTCGCGTTGTATCAGGGAGTTGTGCATCACGGAAGGGGGCTTGCACCATTTCTACGTGCCATGCCGTTGATGCCGGATGTGCATCTGGCAATCATCGGTGATGGCCCAGCGCGTCCGGAGCTCGTGCAACTCGCGCTGTCGGCCGGGGTTTCCGATCGCGTCACGTGGCTCGGAGCAATCGCCTACGACGAGCTCCATGCGTATACCTGCGGGGCAGACGTCGGACTCTGCATGATTGAACCTGTGTCGTTGAGCTACGAGTATGCGTTACCCAACAAGCTCTTTGAATACATGATGGCCCGGATCCCCTCGATCGTGACGGATCTTCCCGCATTGCGCGCACACATCGCGGTACACCCCGTGGGCGCTCTTGTGAATCGCGCGCTTTCTGTGGACGCCGTAGTTGCGGCTGTTGCATCGTTGCGATCATCAGACGTGCGGCGTGGTATGATCGCTGCCTGTGAGCAAATCCACGCGCTATCCTACGAACAACAACAGCGCGCAGCTGTTGTCCGCATCCGACAGTACTGTCCATGATCTACCTCCTCCTGCTGCTTCAGCAGTTCATTGCGTCGACAACACACCTTGTGGCGAAGGATATCACGGGCGAGCTCGAGCCTATCACCGTCGTGCTGTTCCGAGGCATCTTCACCTGCACAGTCTTCGGGATCTGGATGTTCTTCCGTCGATCATCGCTGCGTCGTATTGATCGGGCGGACCTTGGCGCGATAGCACTCTTGGGGTTGGTGAACATGCCGATCAATCAGCTGCTCTTTATCTGGGGTGTCGACTACACAACTGCGCCGAACGCATCACTCGCGTATGCGCTCACACCCGTGTTCGTTGTGGTGATACTCGCCGTGTGGCGTGCCTCGTTCCCAGGGTGGAAGAAGCTTCTTGGTGTTGCGCTTGCTGTACTCGGTGCAGCCATCGTCTTGGTCGATCGAGGAGCATCGGTCTCATCCGAGCAGACGCTCGGTAATATCATGGTGCTTGCAGCCAGTATCTCGTGGGCGGCCTATACCGTTGTCGGACGTTCCCTGATCGTGAAGTATGGCCCGGTGCAGACTACCGCGCTGAGTTTCTTTGCAGGCCTTGTCCTGTATATCCCCGTGTGGGCATTGGTGCCCGTGCATGATCCAATGACGGTGCTTGTAGCCCCTGGTTGGATAGAGCACTGGGCTCAGCTCTTCTATCTGGGTGTGATTACTTCCGGCGTTGGCTATGGACTGTGGTACTATGCGTTGAGTCGCATGGAGGCAAGTCGCGTAGCGGTGTTCAACAATCTCCAGCCCGTGCTCACATCTGTGTTGGCATTCTTCATCTTTGGTTCGGTGCCTACGCTCATGTTCTTGCTTGGTGGGAGCATTGCCATTGCTGGTGTGATTGTGACGCAGCGCGACTGACGAAGATCACAGTGCGAAAACCGGGCAACTCGTAGATTCGTCGGTCACCACGAATTCACTCTCTGAACTGGACATACCATGATTCTCGATCAACGGCATACGCTTGCCTTGTGTGTTGATATTCAGGAGCGATTGCTCCCACACATTCATGGACATCAAGATTTGATTCGTCGATCGGCGATCCTGATACAGGGTCTGCGCGTACTCGACGTGCCCATAGTTGTTACCGAGCAGTATACCAAGGGGCTCGGCACAACGGTACCGGAGATCGCTGCGGCACTTGGCGAATATCAGCCATTCGAAAAGACGACGTTCAGCTGTTGCGGGAACCCCGATGTCGAAGCCGTTATCCTTGGCGGCAAGCGTCACCAGGTGCTTGTGTTTGGCATCGAAGCACACGTATGTGTGCAGCAGACCGTGTTGGATCTGCTTGCGCAGGGACAGAAGGTTGTGGTCGTTGAAGACTGCGTATCGTCGCGCTCGGCCAATGATGCACGCGTTGCCATTGAACGCATGCGAAGCGCCGGTGCAGTGATATCAACCATGGAGTCTGTGCTGTTCGAGCTTCTGCGTGTCTCTGGCACACAAGAATTCAAATCGATCTCAGCGCTCGTTAAGTAACGCATCGATCACGGAGGACTACGCGATGGCCACACGAAAGCGTCCGGCGTCGGCAACCACAACATCCGGCAGCATTGCATCGGTGATGCAGGAAGACCGGCGTTTTGCGCCATCGAAAACGTTTGCATCACATGCTCATATCGGCTCTGCGCGGGCATTGCGTGCTTTGCATGATCATGCTGAGCAGGATGTGGTAGCCTACTGGGAAGAGCAAGCGCGGGAGCTTGCATGGTTTGCGCCGTGGAAGAAACCTCTCGTGTGGAAGCATCCTCATGCGCAATGGTTTGTTGGAGGAACAACCAACGTTGCGATGAACTGTCTTGATCGACACCTCGGCACATGGCGTCGCACCAAGGCCGCGCTGATATGGGAAGGCGAGCCCGGCGACGTGCGCACCTTGACCTACCAGCAGCTTCACACCGAAGTGTGTCGTGCGGCAAATGTCTTGGAGCAGTTAGGTGTTGAACGTGGTGATGTCGTAGCGATCTACATGGGCATGGTGCCCGAGACAGTGATTGCGATGCTCGCCTGTGCGCGTATAGGTGCCACGCATAACGTGATCTTCGGTGGATTCAGCAGTGACGCCTTGCGTGATCGCATCAATGATTCCAGCGCGAAGCTCCTGATTACGCAGGATGGTGCATGGCGTCGTGGCGAGACGATTCCGTTGAAGGCAGCGGCAGATGTGGCATTGAAGAAGACGCCGAGTATCCGTAGCGTGCTCGTTGTGCAACGTACGGCTGAGAAGTGCGCGATGAAATCTGGTCGTGATCATTGGTGGCATCTGCGCTTGCAGGATGCAGATGCGCGCCACGAGCCCCCTGCATTGCCGAGTGAGCATCCGCTGTTTATCCTCTACACATCGGGGAGTACCGGCAAGCCCAAGGGAATTCTTCATACAACCGGTGGGTATCTCACACAGGTAGCCGCGACTACCAAGATGGTGTTCGACATGCGTGACGACGATGTGTATTTCTGCACTGCTGATGTGGGCTGGATTACAGGCCATAGTTACGTCGTGTATGGTCCGCTCGCCAACGGTGCAACGATTCTGATGTACGAAGGGGCGCTTAACTGGCCCGAGCCAGATCGCTTTTGGGATCTCATTGAACGTCATCACGTGTCGATCTTCTACACCGCGCCCACGGCAATTCGATCCTTCATGAAATGGGGCGAGTCGTGGCCGCGCAAGCATGACCTTTCGTCGCTGCGATTGTTGGGAACAGTAGGTGAGCCGATCAACCCAGAGGCATGGATGTGGTATCACGACGTCATTGGCAACGGCGAGTGTCCGATCGTCGATACGTGGTGGCAGACCGAAACCGGCGCCATTATGATTTCGCCTGTTCCGGGGGCAACGATCACCAAGCCAGGAACAGCAACCAAGCCACTGCCGGGCATCTCTGTTGATGTCGTGCATGCCGATGGTACGCCATGTAAGGCCAACGAGGGTGGGCTCCTTGTGGTAACACATCCGTGGCCCTCGATGGCGCGGACGATTGTTGGTAACGATGAACGATATCGCGAGACGTATTGGGGTATGTTCCCAACGACGCGCACATCGGCTGGATGGTACTTCACCGGTGATGGAGCGCGGAAGGATCGCGACGGCTACATCTGGATCATCGGACGTGTCGATGACGTCGTGAACGTCTCGGGGCACCGGCTAGGAACAGCCGAAATCGAGAGTGCGCTTGTGTCGCATCCCATGGTAGCGGAGGCAGCGGTTGTTGCGCGACCCGATGCCATAAAGGGGAGCGCTCTTGTGGCCTTTGTCAGTCTGAAATCTGGCGCGCGCGTCAAGAATCTTGATGCGCTCAAGGAGGAACTACGTACGCATGTTGGCAAGGAGATCGGTCATATTGCCAAGCCGGATGACGTTCGGTTTTCCGAGAGTCTCCCCAAGACACGCAGTGGGAAGATCATGCGCCGACTGCTTCGCGAGCTCGTATCCGGAGTGGCTATCATGGGCGATATGACAACGCTTGAGGACTTCAGTGTTCTCGAGAAGCTCCGCAGCTCCGACGAGGACTAACGGAAGGCCTCGGGTGGCTATGTTTGTATGCTGATACTGACACGGGGTTCGTAGTTTCGCACCCTTGCTGAACGTCAGCTGCCTACATGCGTGGTTTGCGTGCAGCGTTTACCAACGAATCTTCTCGTATGGAAATCACACTCTCAACTATCCTCGAACCTGCGTGCATTGAGCTCAATCTTGAGGTCAAAGACAAGAACGATGCGCTTCATCGCATGGTTGACATTCTTGCACGCAATGGTCACGTAACCGACAAGACGGCGATCACGAATGTGATTCTCGACCGCGAGCGACTGATGTCGACCGGCATCGGGAATGGTGTAGCCTTGCCGCATGGTAAAACAAATGCCGTTGACCGTTCGATGGCCGCGCTTGCCACGCTGAGTACGCCGATTGATTTCGATGCGCTTGACGACAAGCCGGTATCGATCATCTTGTTGCTCGTTGGAACCGAGGGGAACGTCGGACTCCACCTGCGGTTGCTCAGCCGCATCTCGCGGATGGTTGGTTCAGACCAATTCCGTTCGGCTCTTATGGCAGCGCGCAGTATTGAAGACGTGCGAGCGTTGTTTGCGTCGCACGAAGT
>CAMCXP010000140.1 GCA_945883395.1 Melioribacter roseus P3M-2 | reverse complement strand
ATACCTGAATGGAGTTGACGACATTAGTTGCCACATAGGTCAGTAGGACGGGGAGGCCCCTACTGTAAAGGTTTTGTATAGGTGTTTCGTGATAGGCACGGCCATACGTTGCAGTGCATCTCATAACTAGAGGATTCTATGAAAACAACAACGAGTACTGTTACATGCAGACGAGCACTCTTGTCCTACGTCTTGCTGATTCTCACGCTATTCTCATTCGGCGCTCTGCAAGCACAGACCCTGCCCGTGGTAGGAAGGGTGCTGTGGCGGGTGCCTTTCTTGAATGGCAACCCTACTGGAGCAATCGCCTACGCTCCGTCAGCCGATCTTGTCTTCGCGGGTGCACAACGAGGTGAGATCTACGTCGTACGAGGTACAAGCGGCGAGTCCATTGACACAATCTCGATCGACACGTGGAGACTCACTCCAGATGGGATCCCGCTTGACAACCCCTGCGACCTCGCCTGCTCGCGCGATGGCCGTGTGATCGCCGTCACCGTGCGCAACGACGACGTCAGCAAGGTTGTGGTGCTCGAGTACCCTTCCAAGCGCATCCTGCGCGACAGCTTGTACATCAGCAGGTTGAGCAACGAGTATATCATATATCGAATCACCGTCTCACCCTCGGGACGCTACGTAACCGTGCCGGATGCCGGTACCAGTCAGGTTTCGTTCAATGGCATGCGTCTCTTCGACCTTGAAGCGGGTACCTCGTGTATCATCTCGAACGGCTCGGCAGTGTTCGGCAAGGTGGACTTTGATGATGCAGAGCGATACATGGTGTTCACAACGATAGGAACCGTGGGTTCTGATCCGCAGGAGTATCGCAACTGCATTTCGCTTGCCGACCTCTCAACGTTCCCCCCTACGGTACGAAACCTCAATGACTATGGCCGTGGCAGCATCTCGGCCGACGGACGATACATCATGGTCTCCGGCGCAGGCATCGGTACGGACCCCATCACTTCGGCCCCTATCACCCTGCCCCGTGCCAGCGTGTACGAGCGAGCAACGGACTCGTTGATATGGAGAGTGAACGGGAAGAGCGGCAGTGGTGCAATCGACTTTGTCCAGCACCAGTGGTCCAAGGATGCACGGCGGCTGTTCATCATGCTGCGATCGACCAAGGTTCCCGAGGACTGGGTCCGTCGCGGGGTGTTCTATCGTGTTGGCGACTCGCTTCCCTATGCTCGTCCATGTGACTCGTGCTATTACAACGGCAGCTACACCTATACCAACTACGGTACTGTCGGCAATGCCGATCTCGACGTCACGTTTGCGAATGCGTTCGTTACAGGCGGTCTTGTTGCGATCTCGATGACACCCACGACATCTGTCGCGGACATCGGCACTCCCGACGTACCAGTTGTCTACCCCAATCCGTCTACCGGCGAGGTGCGTGTGCGTTGCAGCACGTCGGCGCTTGTTCGTGGGTGGGGACTGGCCACCATCAACGGTCAGGACGTAGCTAGGGGCACGTTCGCAGCAACCGACGCACAACCCACCGACGGGTCCTATGTAGTCCGTATCGGCACCGATGTGCCCACCGGCGTCTACTTCCTCACCCTTTATGGCGAACAAGGCACAGCGCTGTGCACGCAGAAAGTGGTGCGGCAATGAAAGCGCTCATCATTAGTACGGCTCTGTTTGTGGTATGCATCGCGGCGGCGGCACAACCGCGGCCAATCCGTTTGCCGAACTTGTGCTGGATTCCAGGTACAGCAGCCCATTCAACGCAGCTGGAAGGTGTCACAGCATTCCACGAAGACGACTTTCAGCTTGGCTGGAATTGGGCGGCTCCTTTTGATGTGATTGGTCAACGACTACGGGCCCGACGCGTTCATTTGGGTGACTACTTCATAGTGAATGGGAAGAACTCAGTACCGAATGCCGATGATATGCAGGCTACGTTCACCGAGACCTACGTACCGGGAATGCGCCTGGTATCCGTCGTGCGCGGAATGAGCGATGTAACCCTCGCGGTCGATTTGAGAAACAACGATTTGAATACCAACCCTTCTCAGTCCCCAGCCGTCGAGTACAGCTCTTGGATGACCTACAACACCTCGACGCAGGATGTTGATCTCGATCCCAGTGACCACGACGGATGCGTTTTCGGATTCCGAACGAGAGTTGGTGGAACCCGCACGGGAAATGGAAGCGACCCCGCATCTCAGACTCCGCGGCCATACGGGTGGCAGTGGAATGCCAACGCAAGCAAGACGAATCCGGCCGCCGACGTGCTCATTCTTGATGGACCGTCGACGGATAACGTCATGCAGCTGTGGTGGCCATTTAAGGACGATTGGAACCGAGTACTCAATACACGAACTCTGCGAGTCGCCGTTACTTTACGCCGCACGGCGGCGGATCAATGCCAGAGTTGTGGTGACGACGTTATCCTCGCAATTCGTTTGCCCTATGCTCTACACACGAACACGATTCCCGACCTACCGGCTGCGCGGAACTACATCGAGTTCAATCGATTCCCGCAGGCTGGGCCGCCACCACTGCACAACGCCGGCACGTACCAAGGGAGCAACGGCACTCAGATCACTGTACCGAGCGGACGGCTGTCGGTGATAGGCCCAGACATAAACCTTAACCTCCACCCCACCGTCTTCGAGATTCGTCGCAATATGCTCCCCGCTTTGGGCGATCCTCTGGGAGAAGAAGTAACCATCTTTGCAGAGTTCTTGTGCGATCGGAGACTGGAAGTTGCAGACGGGCGCGGCGTAACCTCGCGTAACAATCGCACAGTCCGCGAGAACGCCAAGTCGGCTACTGCCGATGATATTAGTCACCTCGGAATCGAGGTGTATCACAACAACGACACCACTCGCGGACTCGGCGTAGACATTCGTTCGATCCGCATCGAAACGCCACATGCGACGAATGTTCTCTTTGGCGAGTTCGACAGCCTGATCCAGACATCAGTGAATACGTATGTCAGCCGGGTCGATACGCGCTTGAACAATAATGTCGTCAATGGTTTTTCCTCTCCCGTCCAAAACGTCAATGACCGCGCTCGCATATGGCGTTTCTATGGCCGCGACGAGGCCGAGATGATGCATTGGTTAACCTTCAGGCGTATCAACATCATGCTCGGCGGCACCTTGATGACAGAGGTTGGAACCGGCAACATCGACAAACAAAACCATTGCATGGGTCAGACCACGTTCTGGCAGGGTGCCGGCTTCAATGCTAGTTCAAGAATCGCTTCGTATCAGTACAAACGAGGCTTTGACATTCCCGGAGGAGCGCCGGTTCCGACTATCGCAATCGAGCGCCACGCCGGACTCAAGTTTGGCATGGATAACATGTGGATCCCAGTCGGGAATACTAACGACAGCATTCTCGACGACCCTGACACGTTTCTCGAGTGGCGCGACAAAGCCAATGGGCCACAAGCACTGCCCATTGGGCCTAGTGAACCCATCACGTCCTACCTCGAAGATCACCTCAACCAAACTGGTGGCATCTTGGCAAACCTCGAGGCTGTCATGCGCAAGAACTACGCCCAAGAGCGCAACATGCTCTGGGGTATCGACCCAACCCATCCGAGCAGATATGTTCCTTGGATCGCAAACACATGGCCCCAAAGCTACCTTCAGGTCCTGGCAGGAAGTGCATACGACAGCATTGGTGAATATCACGTGGCAACGTTTAAGAACAACAGGACTCTAAGCCACACCGAAATGCGCCTAGCGTTCTGGATGCCCACCGTGCTCGGCAGCAAGGGACTGATGGTGTACAAGGGACAAACAGGCACTGAGGATGGCAATCCCCTGCCCGCCGACCCACGTACCACACCTCGCTACTACCAGAACAATAACGAGCCGCACTACCGGAATTTTGAGACTGGTATGGTTGTGGCAGATTATACAGAGTTCAACACGGCTAGTGGCGGACTCACGCAGGACGAGATTATAGCAAGCTCGCACGTTGATGTTGGCGATGATTGGATGTATCAGAGCCATCCATCAAATGCGCCGGCTTACTTCGTTGACGATACAAGCAACACACTCACAGGCTTCCAAGAACTTGTGCAAACTCTCAACGACGGCGTGCTGCCACCGCAAGCAGAGCAGAGGCTCTATGTCGGTATGCGCTCGATGAGGCAGACATACACTGAATATGCCGACAGAATCGAAGCTATCCGAACGCAGATCGGGCGCACCACGAGCCAGCCTGCGACTGTGCATCCGCTGACCAATCTTCGTCTGCGCGGATGGTTCGGCAAAGGGTTTAGCACAATCGAGGAAGTACACCCTGACGCTCCGCAGTGTCTCGCCAGCGTGTTCGGCGTGCAGAATCACGCACTACCACGATTGAAAACTCGCCACCCTTGGAGAAGGCGAGACCGGTTCGACCCGGTGACTGCGCCCGGTCATGTTGACTACGAACCCTATGACTCGTCGTTTGTGGATCTGACGCTGCACGCATTGGCAGGCGACCAAGACATGAACAGCCGATTCGTGATCGGTGTGTTGAATCGGCGCACCGACCCGCGTATGCAAGCGCCGAATGCGACCTTCAATACCTCGTCATCGTCTGTGTGGTCGTTTACCATGTATCAAGACTGGATCAACCGAATGGCAACCAATTCGGGAGACCGCTTTGGTCAGCGCGGCGCTCGGGAGATAACTATTCCATTCACATACTCGCATCCAGACAACCGCTATCGCCTACTTCGAATCCGAGAGCT
>CAMCXP010000139.1 GCA_945883395.1 Melioribacter roseus P3M-2 | reverse complement strand
GTTGTACGCGATACCACGGGAATGGATTCGAATACGCCTGAGTCACTCACGCATGAGATGGACGATCACGTTGTACTGCGATCGACAGACGACGGAGCTACGTGGCAGACAGTTCACACTTCTAACACATCCGCGTCTTTCCGCTTTGTGGGCTTCAGTGGCCTTGAAACAAGCGAAGGTGCGATGCTGCTGGTATCGCCCGACGGTGCCGTTGAGAGTCGCGACGGCGGCGCAACGTGGAATTCACATGACATCCAAGCAGATCTATCCGGAACTACGATCACGTCCTTCTTTACGCACGGCACTTCGCCGGAACATCCAGTCTATTACTGCACGAATAACGGCCTCTATCGATCAACTCGTTCGACATCGGTTTCCTCGTCTAACGCGCGAACGTCGCCTATGAGTGCGTGCTCATGGGAATGTCATCAAACGCAGTGGTCTGCCATGAATGCGAGGATGCTGCGCATGACTGATGCTGTAGGCAGGCCGTATCAGACCTCCTACGCGCCGACAAAGGGTGTGTACGTTGTAGAACTGCAAACAGACACTGGGACTGTGCGACAGACGATTGTTGTCACGGAGGATTAGTTCAACGGAGGACAGGCGTTGCCTGTCTATCTTCGTGGCATGACATCACTCGTTTCGGAAACGAAGATCTTCATCGCCACATGCTCGAAGCCACCTATCGGCAGCCCCTGGAAGCGTGTCGTTGTTACGGCAGCTCGCGCAGCCGATGGGTGGGATGTGCATGTAGAACGGTTCACGCGTACGCAGTGTTTTACCGATCCGGCCGACGCGCACGGCAACGATGCTGCAAAGGTTCTCGAGCTGGAACTCTCGCACGGCTGGGGACAGGTGCACATCCAGACGCCGGAGTCAGATTCCGTCATCCTTCAACGGCTCAAATCTGGCAACCGCACGTCAACCATACTTCGGAAGCCCCCCTCCCGCAAGGAATGGGAACATTTTGAGATAGGCCATCGGACCAAGGTAACTCTTCTCACGACTGACGCAGATGCGCATCTTCTCCAGGTCCTCGACCTGGCAAGCGCCGACGGAATGATCTTGGCCGCAATGGCCGACAAGTTTCGTCAGGTAAACCACTTGTGTGCGCAATGGATGCCGCAGTTACGAACGCTTGCTGCATCGCTCAAGGGGCGTCCAATGTCGATCGTTGATGCGGGATGTGGCAAAGCCTACATGTCGCTTGCACTGGTGTATCTGCTTCGCCGTGAGGGTATCGCTGCTAAGCTCCACGGTATCGACACAAATCCTCATGTCATTGAGCACTGTCGGAATGCCGCATCAGAGCTCGGCATGGATAACACAACATTTACATGCGGAACCATTGGCTCACTCGCGGAACCAGTCTCGTGCGACGTTGTGATTGCCCTGCACGCATGTGATACCGCGACCGATGACGCGCTTGCGTTGGCACTTCGCATGCAGGCTGCTGTGATGATCATCGCCCCCTGCTGCCACCACTACGTGCAACAACAACTGCGCTCGCCGAGCGTACCCGACGAAGCACGTGCCCTTCTTGATGATGGTATCACACGTGAACGCCTTGGCGACTTGCTCACGGATACGGTGCGCCGTGATGTGTTGCGTTCGTTTGGCTACGATGCACACCTCGAGGAGTTCATTGCTCTCGAGCATACCCAGAAGAACGTTCTCTTGCGCGCGGTTCGGGTAAACATGCCAGAACGCGACCAGCACCGTTGGGCTGATCGCGTTCGACATACATGCAAGGCGTGGGGAATACAGCCCCGCATCTGTGAACTGGTTGCGTTACCCACTGGGTCGACCACATAGGGTTGGGTAAATACGTATTTTTGTCGCCTATGAAATTACTCCTCTTCGTCCTCGCTGCTCTTCAATTCACGATGGCTGTTGCACAACGTGCAGACCGGTACCGTATCGATGTAGATATCGCGAACGTGATCAACGATCGTGTGCGCGTTTCGGTATGGCCACCACGTGTGACATCAGATACAGCGACAGTGGTGTTCCCAGTAACAGTGCCGGGCACGTATGAATCGCACCAGTGGTGGAAGATCGTACGAAACTTCATCGCGCTCGACTCGAATCGGCGTCCGCTGCCAGTGCGTCGGTCGCTCGACTCACAGTTCGTGATTGAACGAGCGTCTGCTCTGCGATTCTTCTCCTACGAGCTGGAGGATACGTTCGACGATACCGTGAGCAACATCAGCGTGTTTGCTCCGGCAGGAACAAGCTTCGAGGCAGACAGCATTTTCGTGCTGAATCACGGTGGCATCATCGGCTATATCGATGGATTGCAGAAGGTGCCATTCCAGATCAATGTGCGCCGTCCGAAGCACCTGTGGGGTGGATCAGCACTGAATATTGCGCGTGTATCGGACACACTCGATACCTACCTGGCCGATTCTTACGATCATCTCGTTGACTCGCCCGTATTGTACTCCCTTCCCGATACCGCATCGTTTCTGGTGGAGGGTGTTCGAGTGCGTGTGCAGTGCGCGCACTCGGGTACTGACACGGTAGCACCTACGTATGCAAAGGAGCTAGCAAAGTACACGAAGACTATTGCCAAGTTCTTGCCATCGATGCCGGTGTCTGACTATGCATTCTTGTTCTACCTCTGGCGTGGAAATCGTGAGGTGATGCGCGATCCTTCAGCAATGGGCGCGCTGGAACACAGTCAGAGTTCGTTCTACTTCTTGGGCTTCAGCAAGCGTCCGATCGGACTCGGCGATATCGCGATTCACGAGTTCCTCCACATCCTTGTGCCGTTGAACCTTCACAGCGAGGAAATCGATGCGTTCGATTTCCGCAATCCTACGATGTCGCAGCACTTGTGGCTCTATGAGGGAACCACCGAGTACTTCGCAACGCTTGCTCCTGTGCACGACTCAAGCACAAAGGAAGAGCGCTTCCGTCGTGAAATGGAAAGCAATCTGCGCTCGCAACAGCGCCTTCCGAAGAATTTTTCCTTTACCGAGTTTTCTCGCAATGTATTGAGCGAAGAGGGTCAGCAGCTGTACCCAATGGTCTACACTTACGGTGCTGTCAACGCCTTTTTTCTCGATGTTGTGATCCGCAATACTACCGCGGGCGAGATGGGTCTTCGTGATGTGATCTACCGTCTCATGCAGGATCACGGTCCTAGCCGTCCGTTCCAAGATGACTCACTCTTTACCCTCATCGAGCGAGTAACGAATGCAACGGTTCGCTCGTATCTCGACCGTCACATCAAAGGCACAGAGCCATTGCCATCAGAAGACGTGCTCCGCATGATCGGATGGAAGTATGTTCCGGAAAAGCAAACAACTGTTTCGGGATTCGGACTCAAGCCAAACTTTACCCAGCAGGGCAAGGAAATGGTGGTCGTGCTGCGTCCTGATGATGAGTTCAACCCGATGGGCGCTAAACCTGGAGACGTCCTTGTCTCGATGGAGGGCACACCTCTCGAAGAGCTCTTCAACTCTGAAGCTGGACCTACCATTATGAACAAGCTTCGTACGCCGAAGATCGGTGATGCACTCACCGTAACGGTACGTCGTGATGGACAGGTTCTGGAACTCAAGGGAACAGCCGCGATGGTGAAGAACGTTGAACGTCACTTCATTGAGGTCGACCCTGCTGCGACACCGGCACAGATAGCCCTCCGCAACGCTGTCTTCTACAAGTAACCTCGCGTTATCGCGAGCACCAGTCGTCGAGACGCTGCGCAAGCTCGTCCGACGGGTATTGCGAGGTACGATACATCCCTGCAACAGTGCGCTGCCGCATCGCTTCGAAGAGTGATACAGCGCAGGCAACCGAAATGTTCAGCGATTGGATCATCCCAACCTGAGGGATGAGGAAGTTCCCGTCGGCTGCAGTGCGGGCTTCCTCTGAGACGCCATCGTGTTCGTTACCGAATACCAGTGCGACAGGCTCGGTAAGGTCGAGTTCGTGTAACGATACAGCGTCGCTCGACATGTGCGTCGTGTAGATGCGGAAGCCGCGCGAGCGCAAGTTGCCGAAGCATTCGTCCACAGTTTGATGCAGGTGTACATCCACCCACTTGCGCGCACTTGCCGAAGATTTTCCGCCAAGTTCGGGGAACGTCGTCCGTCCGTAATAAATGCCATGTACTTCAGCGACGCCAACGGCATCGCACGTACGAATTGCCGCACTCACGTTATGTGGATCGTGTACGTTCTCGAACACCACCGTAAGCGATGGCTGACGATGACTGAGTGCAGACGCAAGTCGGGCGCGACGCTCGGGGGTAATAGACTCAGGACTGGGCACTGGCGGGCTTACTTATCGGCTTCACCCATCACAGGGTCGATGCTACCAATAATTGCAACCACATCCGATACCATCGAACCCTCAGCCATGAATTTCAAGGCCTGCAGATTCGACGACGACGGGGAACGGATCTTTAACTTCCATGGATGGCCCGTGCCATCGCTGACGATGAAGAAGCCCAGCTCACCCTTCGGCGATTCTATGGCTGTGTAGGTCTCGCCCTTCGGCGGCATTGTGCCGAAATTGATCAACATGAAGTCGTTGATCAGCTCTTCCATCTTCGTGTAGATCTCTTGCTTACGCGACACCACGAGCTGCGGCTGGTCCTCTGCAAGCACCGGAGTGCGTGGCATCTGCTCGAGCGTATCGATACACTGGTGACAGATCTTCATTGATTCCCAGATCTCGGCATTGCGTACCATGTAGCGCGAATAGCAATCGCCGTCGTTGCGTGTGATA
>CAMCXP010000138.1 GCA_945883395.1 Melioribacter roseus P3M-2 | reverse complement strand
AACCGCATCGCCCAATTCCATGCGGGCGAGACAGGGTCTCGCCCCTACACGTTCACGGTCGTAACAATTCTATCCCCGGATTCCCCACGCTTCCCAACGCACTGCCTTCAACGAGGGTGGTCGGACGTGTGAAGGTGCCGTTCTTGAGTTCATCGGCGACCATGCGATAGGCGTCGCGAAATGGCACACCTGTGCGGACAAGTTCCTCAACACGGGCAACGCTGAATACCGCATCATATGAAGGATCTTGCAGCAGATTTTCGACAGGCGTGATGTGCGGTACAACGTGTAGCGCAACGTCAAGCAAGAGTTGCGCTTCGTCGACCGCGTCTACGATGACGTCCTTGATAAACTGCATGTCGCGGTGATAGCCCGACGGCAGATTGCTAAGCATTGTCGTTATCTCGTGCGGCACAGATTGCATGCGATTGCACCGTGCGCGCAGTACCTCGAACACATCAGGATTACGCTTATGCGGCATGATACTCGAGCCTGTGGTAAACGCTTCTGGTAACGTGATGAAGCCGTAGTTCTGACTCGCATACTGCACAACATCTGCAGCGAAACGCGCAAGTGTGGAAAGGGGCTGAGCAAGCGCAATGGCAGCAAGCTTCTCGGTACGTCCGCGTGACATTTGCGCAAAGGTGCTGGTGATGTGTACGCGATCGAAATTCAATGAGCGCGTCGTCAGCCTCCTATCAAGCGGCAGCGATGTACCAAAGCCTGCAGCACTGCCAAGCGGATTGGCATTCGCTGCATCGATGCCCATGTCGAGCACACGCAGGTCTTCAATCAGCGCCTCGGCGTACCCGCCGAACCACAGTCCAAAGCTTGAGGGCATGGCGATTTGGAAGTGCGTATATCCGGGCAGCTCGACAGTGACGTGCTTCTTGGCGAGCGTGATGAGCAGCTCGGCGAGTTCCTTGACACGCATGCGCGTGCTGCGAAGCTCATGTCGGAGGAAGAGTTTGAGGTCGACCAATACTTGGTCATTGCGGCTGCGTCCGGTATGAATCTTCTTGCCTACATCACCAAGCTTACGCGTGAGCACCGCTTCGACGTGCGAATGAATGTCCTCGCATGCGGGGTCGATGACAATGCCATTACGGTCGATCTCTTCAAGCATATCAGACAGCGCAGTCGTGAGCTGACGTCGCTCATCGTCGGAGATGAGACCAACAGCGCCAAGCATTTCCGCATGTGCAATCGAACCAACGACATCCCATCGTGCAAGGCGCACATCAACGTCGCGATCGCGTCCAACGGTGAAGGATTCCATCATTGCGTCGATGGGGGCCCCTTTATCCCATGGCTTCATTGCAAACTCCGAAGTGTTGATTCGAGGAGATGAATAAACGTCGTGATGCCATTCTCTACTTCATCGATACCGATCCATTCGTCTGGTGTGTGCGATCGCGCGCTATCGCCGGGTCCGATCTTGAGCGATGGCACGCCAACAGGCAACAGCGCTTGGTCCGACATCGTCGGACTTGCATACGTGTGCATGCCGAGGGCAATACCAGTCTGCACAAGCGGATGATCAAGTGCAATCGATGATGATCGCAGTCGCATCGAACGCGGCACGCATGTACACGCAACGTGCTGCTGAATCACCGCAAGTACTTCTTCATGCGTATGCGATCCTGGTATGCGCACGTCGACAACCGCTGCACAGGCATCGGGCACAACGTTGTGCTGCGATCCGGCATTGATCTGCGTTACCGTCATCGAGACGTCACCGAAGGCATACGTGCGGAACCATGCGAGATCTGACAATGCTTCGTAGATGGCGTTGATGCCTTCCTTGCGCGCTGCATGCCCCGTGCGTCCGTGCCATGTGCAATCAAGCACCATGAGGCCGCGTTCGGCAATTGCCATGTGCATCTGCGTTGGCTCACCAACAAGTGCGCAGGCAATGGGATACGTCGGGAACACATCGCGTGTAAGGAGCGCCATGCCATGCTCACCGCTGATCTCTTCTTCTGCAGTTGCAGCGAAGGCAAACTGCACAGGCGTGTCTGTGCGTGTTGCGAAGTGCAGATACGCAGCGAGCATCATGACAAGTGCACCGCCAGCGTCGTTCGAGCCCAGGCCATACAGACATCCGTCAACGATGGTGGGAGTAAACGGGTCAACAGTCCACCCGCCCCCTGGCCGAACAGTGTCATGGTGCGAGTTCAAGAGCCATACAGGACGTCCGTCTGCGGGAGGCAGTGATACGACGTTGTTGCCGATACGCATTACAGGACATCCAGCGTTGCGCAATGCGGCTTCGATGATGTCCGCCGTTGTGTGTTCTTCTCGCGAGAAGGACTGCGTAGCGATGAGGTTCGTGAGGAGGTCGATCATACGACGCGCGTCCCATTGAGTGTTCCGCAGGCCTCTACATGCTGAATCACTGTCGCGACACCCGCAGCCGATGCGCGAAGTGCATTCGAGATCTTCGGCATCATGCCCTTCGCAATCACACCACGCTCGATGAGCGCAGCGACATCGTCAGCCGTGAGTTCAGCGATACGTGACTGTGGATCGTCAATCGATGCGAGTACGCCGTGATGTTCAAAGACGAAATGGAGTGATACGGTTTCATCGTCATGCGCTCTCGTTGCCGCGAGCGCGATGGCAATCTCCGCAGCCATTGTATCGGCATTCGTATTCAACAGTTGTCCGTTTCCATCATGCGTGATTGGCGCAACGACGACGCTGACCCCCTGTTGCAAGAACATGCGGAGTCGGTCCGCATCGACATGATCGATATCGCCAACAAATCCGAAGTCGATCGTCTGGTGCTGTCGACGATGCGCACGTACAAGATCGGCGTCTGCGCCAGTGACACCGATACTCGGACATCCAGCTGCATGTAGCTCGGCGACAAAGGTCTTACTGACGCTTCCTGCGTACGCCATCACAACGATTTCAAGTGTTGCCGCATCGGTGACACGACGTCCCTCTATCATGGTTTGCGATACGTTGAGCTGTTGCGCAAGTCGCGTCGCGATCACACCACCGCCATGCACAACCACGCATGGTTCTCCAAGCTGTGCAATCGCAGATAGTACCTGCTGGCGCAGCTCGGCTTTATCGAGCACTGCCCCACCGATCTTGATCACCTTCATGTGCGCGCTCCTGCAAGCAATCGCGCGAGGACGGTTTGTGCAGACACAACGCGGTTGGCTGCCTGTGGGATAACGATCGACATTGGACTGTCTAACACGTCGTCAGTAACGATCATGTTACGTCGCACAGGCAAGCAGTGCATGAACTTTGCATTGTCTGTGAGCGCCATCTTTTCAGCACTCACTGTCCATGACATGTCGCGAGAGAGAATCGCGCCATACTCAGCATAGCTCGACCAGTTCTTCGCGTACACGAAGTGTGCACCACGAAGTGCTTCGTCTTGATCATGCGTCACCGTTGCGTCGCCGATGAACGATGCATCGAGTTCGTAACCCTTCGGATGTGCAACGACGAGGTCGACATCTGCATGACGCATCCACTCAACGAATGAATTCGCAACTGCCTGTGGTAGCGCCTTCGGATGCGGCGCCCACGTAAGCACGACCTTTGGTCGCGCTACTGTCTTGTGCTGTTCGATCGTGATCAAGTCTGCAAAGCTCTGCAGTGGGTGACGCGTCGCACTCTCGAGACTCACAACTGGACGTCCAGCGTAGGCGATGAACTTCTCGAGCACATCTTCAGCGTAGTCGGCATCACGATCCGTGAGTGAGGCAAACGTGCGCAGACCGAGCACGTCGCAGTATGCACCCATCACTGACGCCGCTTCCTTCATGTGTTCTGTTGTGGTGCCATCCATGATCACACCATCGCGTGTTTCGAGTGTCCACGAGTCGCTACCCGCATTCAACACGATCACATCCGCTCCGAGCATCGTGGCAGCCTTATGCGTGCTCATACGCGTACGGAGTGATGGATTCATGAAGAGCAACCCAACCGTCTTGCGAGCACCAAGCTCGGGTGTACGCCAGGGGTCCTGCGCATACGCTCGTGCTTCGCTCAGCAGTGCGTGCAGACCGGGTTCGGCAACAACATCGTGTACAGATGTGAATCGCTTCATCGTAGCTCCCTTAGTAGGCGAGTGGTTTAGCAAACAGACCCAACGTCTCCTCGAAGCCGCACATCAGATTCAGATTCTGGATTGCCTGTCCGGCAGCCCCTTTGCCAAGATTGTCGATCACACTTGTGATCACGAGCGCCGAATCACTCGCTGCAATACCGATACGACAGAGCGACGTATTCACTACCGACTTCAAGTCGGGCGATCCCTCCATCACGCGCACCATCGGATGCGATGCATACACCTCGCGATACTGCGCGAGCACTGCATCACGATTGAATTCGCCTGGGAGAACGATCGATGCATAAATACCGCGCGTGAACGGACCCCGTACGGGCACGAAGTGCATTCGCACGTCACCGAGTGTTTGACGCATCTCTGGTTCGTGCTGGTGTTCGAACACCTTGTATGCCTGCATGTTATGCTCACGCCACGAATAATGCGACGTTGGCGAAGGGGCTTGTCCTGCACCCGTCGAGCCCGTCACAGCATTCACCACAACATCCCCCGTGCACTGTCCGCTCGCTGCGAGCGGCAGCAGCCCAAGTTGAATCGCGGTAGCAAAGCATCCAGGGTTCGCCACACGTGTTGCCGTGCGAATTCGCTTGCGGTGCACTTCAGGCAGCCCGTACACCCAAGGTGATGACGCATGTTCTATGCGGAAGTCGTTACCAAGATCAATCACGCGGTCGCTCGCAGACAAGTCGTGCTCGGACATCCACGCTGTGGAAGCCCCATGACGAAGACACAGGATTGTCGCATCAGCGCCAGTGCATGCTTCAGCAAACACAAGTGGCGTGTATCCCTCGA
>CAMCXP010000137.1 GCA_945883395.1 Melioribacter roseus P3M-2 | reverse complement strand
TAGCGGTCGTCGCCTCGAACATCAACCAGTCCTCCAAGAGCAAACCAATAGCCTGTGCCCTGCCCATAAATGTCGCACACATAGTGGTCGTTGCCATCATGTTCGAGGAGGATCCCCATGCCGCCCGAAGCTAACGGGCGCGATCCGAGCGCTGCTCCCTGGGCAAACGTAATCTGATGTGAGTCGTACCGAAGAATGTCGACGTAAGGGCTTGCGGCGATGTATTGATCGTTTCCGTTGATGTCGTTGAGAATGCCAACACCTGCAGTGCCGCCAAAACCCTGCCCCTGCGCATGGCATCGATAGGTGTCATGACCGCTATCATCAAGCATCAAACCGATACCATAGATGCCAGCCCCTTGCGTATTCACACCAGAAGAATAGAGATCGTCACCTTCAAGATCGTGAACGATACCAACGCCCAGAACGCCATAGCCAAGGCTGAAGTCACCCCCCACATAAACGTCATTTCCACGTCGATCAATCAGAATCCCTGCGCTAGCGAATCCAGCGCCAAGGGTATAGTTTCCAGCCCGATACGTGTCGTTACCGTCGAGATCAATGATACACTGGACTGGTCGGTTAAGCAGATCGCTACGTTGCTGATTATCGAGTTGGTAGATATCATCACCACCCACGTCAATAATCACGGCATAGGTGCCGATATAGGTGTCGTTACCTGGACCGCCGATGGCGATCCGGCCGATAGGTGAGTCGAACGTAGCCGATTGCACGGAATCCCGAAGAATGTCGCGCGTGAGATCACTCTGCAACGTGTAACGCAGCAACTGCTGATAGAGGGACAGGCCAGTGCCGATGATATCCTGAGCAACGTTGCTCGGTACGCCTGCATACATCTCACGGGCAATACGCCGCTGACGACGCTCATTGGTTGTCATCTGCCAGAGAGAAGATATCTCGTCGTCGCGATCGAGCATCCACAATGAATCGAGGCCAAGAGCACTCGCGTATCGCGTGCGGATGGTCGTGCGTGCTCGTGCCATGTCATCACCGGAGGTGATAATAGCTGAGACGTATCGAAGGAGCAGAATTGACGTGATGAAGTTTACACGCATTGTCGGGTCAGACCCTAGCCGCTCAACAACCTGATCGACCTTCATTGTGCTCGTGTAATCTGCCGGGATATACGAGCCGAGACCAACATCGGCCATGAGCTGCTGGTATGTCTGGTACATTGTCGCATTGTTGCGTTGGCCAAATGCTTCGCGGAGCGCATCGAGTCGATCAACCGCAGAAAGTGGTTGCGAGAAGAGCGAGTCGTGCATTGCTGTTCGTTGGCGATCACGATCCAGGAGATCAGGGGGCATTGCAAGATCACTCATCCGCATACCTATGCGCTCAAGCGCTTGTTCGAGCTGCGTTGTTGCGTGCGGAGAAATCGATCGCTGCGCTACTGCATGCGTGGTAAAGCAGACGAAGGCAAAAGCTACTGTAACGCCACTGAGGATTACGTGAAGGATACTAAATGGTGTCATTTCATCATCAATCGTATTTGTGCCGCCATGTCAGGTGCCTTGACTGCAAGAACGGCCTCGATCTCTGCAGCATCATCACGTTTGCCGGTACGAACGTAACAGCGTGCACAAGCATAGAGAACACCCACATTGTCCGGGAATCGCGCGCGCGTGCGCTGTATGATCGGAGATCCCTGCTCGCAGCGAGATGCCTCGAAGTAGGTGTTGATACGGGCAGCATGAAAAATCGTGGAAGTATCACGCAGCGCAATAGCTTGGGCATGTGTTGCGATTGCCTCGTCGAATCGGCCCTCGCGACGGTATATGATAGCCAGTGAATTATAGGCATCAGGAGCCATTGTCGAACTTGATAGTGCGCAGCGTTTCAATGCCATAGATGCATCTTCAAAAAAGCCCTGATCTTCGTATGCGAATGCGAGATTGAAATATGCTTCAGGGTAGGTTGGCTGGATGCTAATCGCTGTCCGAAAGCAGCGTATGGCAGTGTCTGCCTGCTTTACTGCCAGAGACAGCAATCCATAGTTGTACCATCCTTGCGGATCGCGTGGACGTCGCTGTGTAAGCAGTCGAGCAATTCCGAGAGCTTCCTCTTGGCGCTCAAGCTCACTGAGCACGGCTGTGAGTGCGAGATAGGCATTGGCGCTATCGGGCTGCAGCGTGAGAACCATTTCAAATGTCCTGCGAGCCGAATCAAGCTTTCCCAGCGCGAGAAGTGACTCTCCGTATTTTAGCCATGCATCTGCATTGTTCGGAGTACGATCCGTAACAGTCTGAAAGAGCTCTGCCGATTCCGAGAATCGGCCCGCAGCATGGTAGCATCGTGCGAGCTGCTCGGTTATGCCGGGAACATCAGGGCGACGATACATCGCTTCCTCAAGATGTTCGATAGCCTGCTCATAGCGACTATGTCGCGCATAGGCCATACCCAGAGCCCAGGTCACTTGGACGGAATCGGGAAAGAGCACGCGAGCGCGTTCCAGAGTCGAAACAGCATCTGACGTACGATTCAATGCTATCTCACACTCGGAGATCATGAGCCATGGTTGAATACGTAGAGAGTCGATCACACGAAGGTGTTGTGCCGACAACAGAGCCCTATCAAACCTACCGAGGCGCATTTGTGCCAGTGGAAGAATGTAGAGTATTGGTCTGTCATTGGGATGACGCTTCAGGTAGGTGTTGGACAACTGCTCGACACGTTTCCAGTCGTTTCCACGTGCTGCTTCTTCGATAGCACGTAGGTCTTGCGGCTGACTCGACAGTGATTGCAATGAGAGCAGCAGAAGTAGTACAATCCAGATACCCATCATATGAGGCTCCGTGTAAAAACAGTGTGGGTATCGCCATCGCATCGCGCCGAGTGATGTTGCACGTAATGATGTGGATCTGGGCAGATGCACTCAGTGTTCCAGGAGCGGGAGGGATCGCCATAGCCAATGCCAATATGAATTTCGATTTCATCAAGCAGAGCGTGTTGCACCATCGCCTCCATTACCGTTGGTCCAGACTCGACCACGACTGACGTGAATCCAAGATTTGCTAGAGTCGTCATAACATTGTGAAGGTCGAGTCGATCATCGATGACGGGTGTTGGAACAATGAAGCATCCGGAAGCACGCAGTGCAGCTGCCCGTGACGATCGGGATGCGTGTTCCGAACAGAAGATATAGGTTGAAACCTCGCGTGCCGTCTGAACGATCTTGGTTGGTGTCGTGATTGAGCATGTGGTATCGAGGATCGCACGTGCAGGACTACGACCATCCACAAGGCGAACGGTAAACAGCGGATCATCTGCCACAACGGTTCCGATACCGGAGAGAACACAGTCTACTTCAGCGCGAAGTTCATGCACGCGAGTTCGACTTGCCACAGAGGTGATCCAGCGGCCATCGTGCGTTGTTGCCCGTGCGCAACCGTCAGCAGTGGTAGCGATCTTGCCAATGACGTAGCTGCGTTGTTGCGCTACCCACGTTTTAAAGAACCTGTTGATCCACATGCATTCCTCGCGGCAGACATCGGTAATGACCGTGATACCGTGATGGCGAAGAATATCGACTCCTCCGCCATGAACATTGGGGTTTGGATCATACATCCCAACAACCACTGTTTGAATGCCTGAGGCGAGGATCGCCGTCGTACAGGCTGGCTGCTTCCCAATGTGAGAACATGGCTCAAGTGTCACATAGAGTGTCGCACCATCGATGGTTCCGTCAAACACCGCGAGAGCATTCGCTTCGGCATGTGGTCCGCCGAACATCTTATGCCAACCCTCCGCAACAATCTGTTGATCACGTACGATAACAGCGCCAACACGCGGATTCGGGCTTACATGACCAGTGCCTCGTCGTGCAAGCATGCACGCGTGGCGCATCCAATGCTCGTGATTCATCGGAGAGGCCATGTAAAGTCGAGAAATGCAACGTATTCGTTCGGTCGCGCTGGAATGATGAATTCTGCTCGGTACGTACCTGCGCGCATCTGCTTACCAGCCGAGGTGCGTCCATTCCAGGGCATTTCGTAGACATGCAGTCGGCCAGCCGTTTGTGGTTGGACTAACGACACGAGGGCCAGAAAGGCAATATCCTCGTCTGAGCGCCATACAACGTCTCCGTTCTCCGCCAAGACGCGTACACGCAACATCTCACTTGATGGCAGGTACTCTCCACGCGGAACGAAGACGCGGCGCGCCAGGCATTGGAAGCTCACCGATGTATCGGTGGTCGCCATGATCGAAGGATACAGATCGAGTCCAACGGGTTCTCGGATCTCAACGTCTTGGGAAAAGATTATGTGATCTGATGCCGTCACGACAGCTATATCAGCTGGTACGCTGAGCAGCGTCCTCAGACGAGGAGACTCCCAGAGAGCCTCGCCAATCACATAGATCGAGCCCTCGTTGGATTCATCGCGGGCAAGCGTTGGAAACACGAGCAGGGAATCCTGCTGTTCAGTGGGTGAGCCAAGCACGAGATCGACATATCGGATCGAGTTATCCACCGTGCGTAATGAGGACGTCGTTACAAATCGAAACTGCACGGTCGTATCACTCAATCGCGTCGCGAACACATCGAACATCGGTCGGTCGACACGAATAGCTTTTTTCGATGTTGCGAACGAGCTAACCCCAGCGGTACGACATCCATTTGTAATCGCTAAAGCCAGGAGTATCACCGCGAGCAATGTTGTTCGAGCTTGGCACGTAGTCATGTGGCAAAAATACACTTCACGCACGGAGTGGCAGGGTGCTGATCGCACACCGTACAACTTCGCAAATACGCTCTTGTGCCCGAGCGCTTGCGTCGATAACCTCTTCGTGCGAGATACTTCGTACGATGCTGTCGGTAAGTGTGTTCGTAACCAGAGACACCATGGCTACGGACATTCCGTGCGAAGCTGCCCATCGAGCCTCAAGGGCCGATGACATTCCAACGGTATCTGCGCCGAGAC
>CAMCXP010000136.1 GCA_945883395.1 Melioribacter roseus P3M-2 | reverse complement strand
ATTTCCCATGGGTGAACAAAGATGGCAGCGCCCAGGGCTTGGGCGGCTTCCCAGAATGGCCACAGCGAACGATCGTCGAGATTCATGCCATTGATATTGGTGCCGATCTCGACGCCTGGCATTCCAAGCTCGTTGATGCAGCGGTCCATCTCGCGAATAGCGCGGTCGACATCCTGCATTGGCAACGTGCCGAGTCCGATAAACCGTTGGGGATGGTCTGCAACAACCCCAGCGAGATGATCGTTGAGGAATCTGCACCAATCTTCTGTATGCTCAGGCTTTGCCCAGTAGGAGAACAACACAGGTACCGTGCACAGAACCATCACATCTACATGGTGAGCGTCCATATCACGAAGAATTGCCTCGGGGTTCCAGCAATTCTCATCGATGTCACGGAAGAACACGCCATCATCACGCATCATGCGCGCCTTACCGGGCGCAAAGTGGTCGAGCTCGATAAAGCCGCCATAGCCATACCGTTCCCGTAAGGACGGCCAGCGCTCGGGCAGAATATGGGCATGACAATCGATCTTGATCATGCCGAAACCTTTACCGGTGCTTGCATTACTGTACCACACTTCGAACAGGTGCAATGCTCGGGGTTCCCATAGAATCGTTCGAAGATCGGTGGGAGTTGGCTGACGATGTTGGAAAGGGGCAGGAACTCTTCGTACAACTTGTTGCCGCAGGATTCACAGAACCACATAAAGGCATCCAACTCGTCCGGCAGATGGCGCTTGCGTTCAATGACCAGTCCGACGGTATTGGCTGGGCGCTGAGGTGAGTGCGGGGTGCGAGGGGGCAGAAGGAAGATATCGCCTTGCTTTATATGAATGTCACGTGGTTGCCCATCATCAATGATCTTGACCGTAATGTCGCCCTCAATCTGGTAGAAGAACTCTTCACCCTCATTGTAGTGATAGTCTTTGCGGTTGTTGGGTCCGCCCACCACCATAATGATGAACTCCGTGTCCTCGTACACCTGAGCGTTGCCGACAGGGGGCTTGAGCAAATGGCGGTGTTCGTCGATCCAGGCATGGAGATTGAAGGCGCTTTTGATAGGCATACGGAACTCACTCAGTCGATGGGGTAGTAGATTCGTAGTCACAAAAGTACACACGAACCCTAGGAAGCATACAGCATGGATCTCTCACTTATCGGTCGGCGCGCGCTGGTATGCGGCGGATCTCAAGGTATTGGCAAGGCCATCGCACATGAGCTTGCGCTCAACGGAGCCGAGGTCACCATCCTCGCTAGAACACAAGCGTCCCTCGACATCGTTGTTCAGCAGCTTCCAACCGGACACGGACAGACGCATCGGACACTTGCCGTGGATATGAGCGACGAAGTTTCACTTATCACTACTGTGCAAAACGCTGTGGAATGTCATGGTGCTTTCCACATTCTTGTGAATAACACTGCCGGACCAGCCGGTGGTCCACTTGTGGAAAGCGGTGTGGAAAGTCTCCGTAGTGCTTTTGAAAACCATATTCTTACTGCACATCAGCTCACTAAAGTTGTTGCTCCTGGAATGACAGCCTGTGGATACGGTAGGATTGTTAACATCGTATCCACATCTGTGAAGATCCCTATCGACGGACTTGGTGTGAGCAACACCATTCGTGGCGCCATGGCAAGCTGGTCCAAGACCATGGCTAATGAGTTAGCGCCGCGCGGGATCACGGTGAACAACGTTCTGCCGGGCGCAACAGAGACCGACAGGTTGCAGTCAATCATCGAGCGCAGCGCCCGTACGAAGGGCCAACCCGAGGATACTATCCGAGCCCACATGTTGGCAGAGATTCCCGTCGGACGCTTTGCACAACCCTCTGAGATAGCTAATGCCGTTGGCTTCATTGCCTCACCAGCTGCCGGGTACATTACGGGCACCAGCATTATTGTCGACGGGGGGCGAACCCGTTCGCTGACCTAACGTCAAGATACTTTCCACTTCATGTGGATAACCTGTCGACAAACCCATACACTTTCCATGTGTTAGGTGTTGCTATTTCCTGCTGCAACAACTACCTTTGTCAGGGCCGTAACTCCTTATCCAATTAGGGGTATCGTGAGATTCAAGGGTACAAAACACCCGCTGAAACGGCCAAACCGTAAAGAAGTTAACCACATGTGTGAATAACCTTGTCGGGTTTCCCACATTCGGAGTAGTAACGTGGCGCGAAAGTTTAGGGAAGCATCGATGCACCGAGGCGACCGTAGGTCGTCTGGGCTCGTCATCACTATGCTCGCGCTTGCGTTCCTTGGATTTACGGCGACGCATTGGTACGAGCGCCAGCGCATCGATCATGTTCACGTTGAAGGTGCGTCGGGGCTGAGTACGGCGTCGGTTAGCAGTGTTGTGGACACACTTACGGCGCAAACACATCGGGGGATAGTGCTCGCAGACGTTCGTCTTGCTCTTGAGTCGCTTCCCTATGTTCGCAAGGCATCTGTGTACTTCAGCGGTGTGCGCAGGATCACTGTTGAAATTGACGAACGCATCCCGGTTGCACACGTCGTGCACGCTGATGGTTCGTTGCGCTATGTCGATGCGTCTGGTTCCATCCTGCCGCATGTTACCGAGCGCACGTCGCATAATGTCCCGGTATTGCAGTCCACAGACGGCTCGAGTCTCTCAGCTGGTGATGTGCAACGTGTTGTTGCGCTCTTGGTAACTGGCTCTCGTGCATTGGACGCAGCTTTGTACCAGTCGATCTCGGAAGTACGCTTCGATCGCCGCCGTCACACGGTTGAGATCGTTACAGATGACACGCGCTGGCGCCTTGGCCAGATGGATGCCGACCGCGCGCGCGGCGCATTTGCCGATATGAACGTGTTTTGGAATGAAACATCGCAGCGCATTAACATGTCAACGATCTCGGAAGTCGATCTTCGGTGGAAGAATCAAGTCGTTCTTCGCTTCCACCAGGTGGAACGACCTATTGCCAGAGGTGCTGCGGTATGAGCACACCTGAGATCCACATTGGGCTTGACATTGGCACTACAAAAGTATGTGCTGTTGTAACGTCCTTCGATCCAACGAAGAATCGGGTTGAAATCCTCGGCACGGGCACATCCGAGTGTGATGGACTCAAGCGTGGTGTGGTAACGAACATCACAAAGACCGCCGAAGCGATCCGTTCAGCGATCGAACGTGCGGAGCAGCAAAGTGGCTATGAGATTCGCCGTGTTGTGATTGGCGTCAGTGGAGAACACATCTCTACCTTCACAACGCGTGGAATCGTGACAACACGCACATCAGAAATTTCGGCTGAGGATGTACGCCGTCTGCATGAAGAATTGCGGCAAGTGCACGTCACAGCGGATCGTCGTATTCTCCATGTGATTCCGCAAGACTACATCATCGACGGACAGGACGGAATCTCGGATCCGCTCGGTATGAGTGGCCGTCGACTTGAAGCGAATGCACTGGTCATTACGGCATCAGCCTCGGCTATCGAGAACGTCTACAAGTGTGCTGAGCGCGCCGGACTGCATGTCGATGCCGTGGTGTTACAGTCGATTGCAAGTGCAATGGCTGTGCTTGATGAGGCAGAGCGCGACGTTGGTGTAGCACTTGTGGATATCGGTGGTGGCACAACAGACATCGCAATGTACAAGGACAACGTCTTGCGTGCCGTGAGTGTGATCGGCCTGGCCGGACAACGCGTTACGGATGACATCGTCACAGTACTCGGCATCCGGAGTAACGACGCTGAAGAGATTAAGGTTGAACATGGCCATGCTATCAGCGAGAGTATTCTTCGTGACGAGCACTTCCAAGTTCCGGGTGTTGGCGGACGCAGAGCAACAGAGCTCTCGAAGTCGATTCTCTGTCAGGTCATCGAACCACGCATGGAAGAGATCTTTGAGTTTGTGATGCAACGCATCCACGACTCAGGTCTGTCGCACCAGCTGGCGGCGGGCATCGTGATTACAGGCGGCGGTGCGGACCTTCGTGGGTGCGATATGCTTGCGCAACGTACATTCCGTTTGCCTGTCAACAAAGGTCTGCCTCGCGGATTTAGTCACGACGGCCTTGCTCGCGAAGTAACGACGCCTGCACACGCAACGGCAGTCGGGTTGGCGATGTACAGTATCGAGCACGAAGACGAGTTTCAACAGGTGTTCGGCGACCAGCCTGTTGTTGCGGCACGACAACAGCAAGAACTGAAACAACAACAGACAACACCTCTTCCTCAACAGCCTGAAGAACAGCCACGTAAGCGTGGACTACTCCAGGGTGTCAAGGATTGGTTCGAAAACTTATAAGTCATGTTTTTGCACACTATGACCACATTCCGGGGGGAATAATGGCCATCGAGTTGGATACAACTGGATTTACGACCGACGCGCGTATTCGCGTAGTTGGCGTAGGCGGCGGCGGCGGGAACGCGGTGCGAACGATGATCGCACGTGGACTTGACGGCGTGGAGTTCATCGCAGCGAACACCGATCGCCAGGCATTGTTAAACAACCCAGCGGGGATTAAACTCCAGCTTGGGAAGGACGTCACGCGTGGACTCGGCGCTGGTGCTGATCCAACGCGCGGTCGCGCCGCTGTCGAGGAGAGTATCGATGAAGTCTACGATGCACTCCAAGGAAGCGACATGATCTTTGTGACGGCCGGCATGGGCGGCGGTACGGGAACCGGAGCAGCACCGGTAATCGCACGTGTTGGCCGAGAAATCGGCGCCCTTGTTGTTGGCATCGTTACGAAGCCATTCGCCTACGAGTCAAAGCGTCGTGCGAATGTTGCCGAGAATGGGATCAAGGATCTACGTGAACACGTTGACGCATTGATCGTGATTCCAAATCAGCGCATCCTCACCGTGGTTGATAAGAACGTGACCTTCGCAAATGCGTTGGCCATGGTTGACACGGTGCTGTACAACGCCACAAAGGGTATCGCAGATATCATTTCGGGTGTTGGCTATGTGAACGTCGACTTTGCAGA
>CAMCXP010000135.1 GCA_945883395.1 Melioribacter roseus P3M-2 | reverse complement strand
GCACACCGGTTTGCGATTACGTATCACCGAACATTGCGTTCCAAGCGTACTCTTCAGACTGCACTGACGGGAATTTCAGGTGTTGGTGGTGCACGAGCAACGAAGCTCTTGTCTGCACTCGGATCAGTCGAACAGGTGCGACAAGCTACGCTCGATCAGCTATCGGCAATCGTCGGAGAGGCAGTAGCTAGAGCGATTCGACACCACTTCGACAGTCCAGGAGCAGAGAATGAATAAGCCAACTCAATCGGTGAGGAATCTGCTGCTTGTCAAGCGCTGACACGTGTGCGGGCGATGATTACTCGAATGTCCATCATCGCAGTCAGGAGTGTGAGCGTTATTGACGTGTTGCGTTGGATGTCTCGCGCTGCACGCTCGATCACCGTGATAACAGACAACAAATCAGCTGAACCAAAGGCAGCAGCGAACTTCTCCAGTGCCTGCCGATCGTCGGCATTGACGAGGCGCACGTTGGGTCCGCCCAGCGCAAGCGCAAACGCATCGCGCAGCCATACTGCCAGGAGTGATAATGTCGCTTCAGCTTTCGCCTTACTGCGCTCGTCACCAATCTCAGCTGCTGCGTCGGACAGCGCATTGCGATAATCCTTACCCCGAAGCGCTGAGCGAAGAAGTGCAAGTGCCGATGCACGCAGCGTCCGCACATCTTCGGACACAAAGTCTGCCGCGCGTTGAATATCGCCTTCGGCAAAGGGGGCAACGAGCGATGCCTCATCTTCCGAACAGAGGCCCCGTTCAACGAGTGTCGTAATGACGATCTCGTCAGAAAGTGGTGGTACGATCAGCTCCTGACAGCGCGAAACAATCGTCTGCAGCAGACGTTCCGGACGGGAAGTCGTCAAGATGATTGTTACATCGTCATGTGGCTCTTCGAGTGTCTTGAGAAACGCATTGGACGCCTCAACGTTCATCTCTTCAGCATTGACGATGATAACAACGCGTCGTCCTTCCTGTGCTGCAGAGAGCGACAGCATACGTTTCACCTCGCGGATTTGACCAATGCGTATCATCGATGCATTCGGAAGGCGAACGCGGGTGTATGGGTCCTCAGCCACCCCTCCGATGATATCTCGCAGAGCATCGAGCACATCATCAGCAACATCTTCTTCCGTATCAGCTTTACCGGCGGGGAGCGCCATGATGAGCTTGATGTTCGTATGCTGCAAGCTCGCAGACTGTATACATGATGAGCACGCTTCACAGGGAGCGACGCCATGGTTGGAGAGGTGCGGAGTGCGGCAGTTAACGGTTCGCGCAAATGCTAAGGCCAGCGCAATTGTTCCCGCCCCCTCACGGCCTGTAAGAAGGAGTGCCTGTGGAACTCGTCGGTCAACAATGCACCGCTGGAGCATTTGCGCCACTCGTTCCTGACCAAGAATGGATGACCATCGCATACGTCACGAAGATACGGTCCGTTGTATCTTGTCGGCATGCGTATTCTCGTGATCGAAGACGAACGGAAGGTTGCAAGCTTCATCCATCGTGGCCTCGAGGAGGAGCGGTATGTTGTGGAGACGGCAGCCGATGGTCAGGCTGGACTCGAACTTGCATTACACAATGTGTTCGATGCTATTGTTCTCGACGTCATGCTGCCAAAGCTTGACGGATATAGTGTGCTGCGCGCACTGCGTGCCGAAGGTAACGTAACACCAGTGTTGATGCTAACGGCTCGGGGCTCGATGGAGGATCGAGTGCAAGGTTTGGACCTCGGGGCCGACGACTATCTATCGAAACCGTTCCACTTTGAAGAACTCGCTGCTCGCCTGCGTTCGATACTGCGGCGGTCCACGCCGGAGAAGACCACAAAGCTACAGTGCGGGGATCTCACGTTAGATCTGGTAACGCACTTTGCTTATCGCGATGAGAAGGAAATCGAGCTCACCACAAAGGAATACGCCCTGCTCGAATACCTGATGCGCAATAAGGATCGCATTCTATCGCGATCGATGATTATGCAACACGTCTGGAAGCACAACTTTGATCCCGAATCGAACATCATTGACGTGTATATCAAACGCATCCGCCAAAAGATTGAAAAGCCCGGACAGTCGCATCTCGTGACAAGTGTCCGAGGTGTTGGCTATCGCATGCGCGATGGAGGGCCAGCAGAAGGCGATGAGGAGGGCGACGAATAATGCACCCACTACGTGACGACCTCATTCAACAAGTTGAGCAAGGCCTTGCTCCTATCCAGCGCGCGTTTGATGCCTATCAGTCTGCCTTCTTTATCGCACGGCCTCCTGAGTTCTTCGCACTAGAACTAAGTGGCGAAACAGGTGAGCTAGCAAATCTCGAGAAGAAGCGTTGGCGCGGGACGCTCGTGGACGAAGCGCATGTTGCTGATGAAGCTGCTGATGTGCTCATCGCTCTGATGAACTTCTGTAATGCCAGAGGCATTGACCTCGCTGCAGCAGTAGCAACGAAGCTCCCTCGGATTCCTACATCGCTGCAAGCCCCGTAAAACGAAACAACCCCGGCAGTGCCGAGGTTGATGAACGTGCTTGCCTGTGGGGAGTCCGGTTTAGCGGATTTCCTTGTGCACCGTATTGCGCTTCAGGAACGGATTGTATTTCTTGAGTTCAAGACGTTCCGTTGTGTTTTGCTTGTTCTTCATCGTCGAGTAACGCGATGCCGGCTTGCCAACGCCTTTTGCTTCCGTGCATTCGAGCGTGATGATGACGCGTGCGCCCTTCTTGGCCATGACTGTGTACTCCGTGTGGTCTCTATTGAAATACTGCGAGCAGCAAAAGTAGTGGAAAAGTCCGGAACCTCCAAAAAACATTACCGCTTACGTGCAGGTTTCCGATCACGGAAAGCAACCTTGATTGCCTCCGATATGTGCCCAACGTAGACAATAACAAGATCTTCGGTAACCTGTGGGGCGAGCTCAAGGACATCTTTCTTGTTGTCCTTTGGCACCAAAACAGTCGTCATTCCAGCTCTGCGAGCTGCTAGAAGCTTTTCATTCAGACCGCCAATTGGCAATACGTTGCCCCGAAGCGTTACTTCACCGGTCCTCGCAACGTCGCCACGGAGTGGCCGTCCACTGGCGGCAGATAAGATCGCAAGTGTCATTGTAATGCCTGCAGAAGGGCCGTCCTTCGGGATTGCTCCCTCAGGAACGTGGATATGGAGTTCTTTGCCCTTGGCAAAGTCCGGATCAAGCTGATAGGTCGCAGCCGTACTACGCAGATAGGAGAGAGCGGCCATGGCAGACTCCTTCATCACGTCACCGAGTTTCCCCGTGAGCGTCAGGCGTTCCGTGCCAGGCATGATGGTTACCTCTACAGGCAGTGTGTCACCACCCATCGATGTCCATGCTAACCCGGTGGCTACGCCAATCTTATCGCTGAGCTCTTCTGTCTTGACCTTGTATTTCGGAGCGCGAAGATGGTGTTCAACAGCCTTCTCGTCTACAACCCATGACCGTTGCTTTGAGAGCTTCTCGATCGCCTTTGTTGTTGATGCTCTGGATGTCGACTTTTTCGTCGCTGCGCTGACAATCTCCATTGCGAGTTTTCGAAGAATACTTGCAATCTCTCGCTCGAGCGATCGAACACCGGCTTCGCGCGTGTACTCGCGAACAATCTTAAGCAGAGCATCATCGGTAAACGTCACATCGAAGGTCGCCAATCCATGACGCTCGAGTTGCTTTGGAACGATAAACTGCTTTGCGATCTGCACCTTATCCGGCTCGAGGTAGCTCGAGAGCTCAATCACTTCGAGGCGATCAAGGAGCGGACCCGGGATGTCGTACATCACATTAGCTGTTGCGATGAACAGCACATTCGAGAGATCGTAATCAACCTCAAGGTAGTGATCGCTGAACGTCGTGTTCTGCTCAGGATCCAGAACTTCAAGCAAGGCCGCACTGGGATCTCCGCGGAAGTCCATCGACATTTTGTCGATCTCGTCGAGGAGGATCACAGGGTTCACCGATCCTGCCTTCTTCATCGACTGAATGATCTTGCCAGGCATTGCCCCAATGTACGTGCGTCGATGTCCACGTATCTCGGCTTCATCACGCACACCACCCAGCGAAAGGCGGACGAACTTGCGTCCGAGCGCACGTGCGATAGATTTTGCTAATGAGGTCTTGCCAACACCGGGAGGTCCGACAAAGCAGAGAATCTGACCTCGAAGAGCGCCAACAAGGTTGAGTACAGAAATATACTCGAGGATGCGTTCCTTTGGCTTCTCGAGGTCGTAGTGATCTGTGTCGAGGATGCCGCGAGCATTCGCGATATCTAGATCGTCGTCCGTCTTGGCTGTCCATGGGACGTTGCCGATCCACTCAAGCCACGTGCGGTTAACACTGAACTCGGGAGACATCGAGGGGGTTCGTTTGAGCCGGTCGAATTCTTCGCCGATTTTAGCACGCACGCCTTCAGGAAGCTGCGCCTTATCTAAAAGTTCACGGAGCTGCCCCAACTCGGGTGCACCTTCATCTTCTTCGCCCAGCTCCGTCTGCAATGCACGAATCTGCTCCTGGATGAAATACTTGCGCTGCGACTTCTGAATCTGATCCTGAACCTTTGAGTCAATCTCCACCTCAAGACGCAACAGCTCCAGTTCGTTCGAGAGCAACTGAACGAGTTCATAGTACTGTGCCTTAACATCTTCTGCATCAAGAATGCGTTGCTTTACATCTACCTTTTGCGCCACGTTTGCCGCGGCATAATAGAGCTTCCGAACGGGATCTTCCAGATTCTGGAATGCCCCCAAAACTTCCGGAGGTAGGTTGCGATTATCCTTGACGTACTCCTCAAACAGCTCCGTCGCATGACGAATGAGCGCTTTGAGACTTCGGTCCTTCTCGTTGACAGCTAATGCTACGACTTCGACAGTAGCCTCGAGGTACGGTTCCGTGCGCACAGGGCCAAGGACCTTTGCCGTGATGGTGCCTTCAACCAGCACTTTGAGTAGGTTGTTGGGTAGGCGCATCACTTGAAGGATCTTCGCAACCG
>CAMCXP010000134.1 GCA_945883395.1 Melioribacter roseus P3M-2 | reverse complement strand
CGCGGACATCGTGTTGTGCCATCGGCTCCGGTGGTACCGCACGGCGACCCGACATTGCTGTTTACGAACGCAGGGATGAACCAATTCAAGGATGTGTTTCTCGGCATCGGCAAGCGCGATTTTACGCGCGCAGTTGATACGCAGAAGTGCATCCGTGTGAGTGGGAAGCACAACGACCTCGAAGAGGTGGGATACGATACGTATCACCACACATTCTTCGAGATGCTCGGCAACTGGAGCTTTGGCGATTACTTCAAGAAGGAAGCAATCGCATGGTCGTGGGAGTTTCTCACGTCAACGCTGAAGCTCCCGAAGGAGCGCCTCCACGCTACGGTGTATCGCACCGATGACGAGGCATACGAAATCTGGAAGGCGTACCTGCCTGAGACACACATCCATCGCTTCGACGAGAAGGACAACTTCTGGGAGATGGGTGATACGGGGCCTTGTGGACCGTGCACGGAGATTCACTTCGATCGTACGCCGGACCTCTCGGGCGGTCCACTCGTGAATGCCGGTGTGCCAGAAGTGATTGAAATCTGGAACAACGTGTTCATCCAGTACAACCGCACGGCAACGGGCGAACTTGAGAACCTGCCATCAACGCACGTCGACACAGGCATGGGCTTCGAACGTCTGTGCGCCGTGATGCAGCAGAAGGATTCGAACTACGATACAGATGTATTCCAGCCAATCATTGCCTACACGGAAGATCTCTGCGGACGTTCCTATCGTCCTGAGCTGGAGAATCCCGATGGCGTAGCAATGCGTGTGATCGCAGATCACATCCGCACGTTGTCGTTTGCGATTGCCGACGGCGCACATCCTGGCAATGAAGGACGTGGCTATGTGCTGCGTCGCATTCTGCGTCGCGCTGCACGCTACGCTCGCAATCTTGGTCTCACCGAGCCGGTGCTCTGGAAGCACGTTGGCATCCTGTGTGAGACGATGGGCGATGTGTTCCCGGAACTCGTTGAACGCCGTGACATCATCGAGCGCATTATTCGTGCAGAAGAAGAGTCGTTCCTCGCAACACTCGATCGAGGTTTGCAACGCTTCGACGCACTCGATACACCAAACGGTGTTGTGCGCGGTGCTGATGCATTTGAGTTGTACGACACATTTGGATTTCCACTCGATCTCACGCAATTGATTGCGCGTGAGCGTGGCTTGCAGGTTGACGAAGAAGGATACACAGCGCTGCTCCAACAGCAACGTGAGCGCTCACGCGCGGCACGCAAGAGTCATGCACAAGAAGCACTCACATCAACGATCGATCACGCTTCGGAATTCGTTGGCTACACATCTACACAGGTAACATCTGATGTGTTGTATGTCGACGGAACATCGGTAGTGCTGGCCCAGACGCCGTTCTATGTGGAGATGGGCGGACAGATGGGCGATACGGGTGTGATAACGGTGGGCGGACAATCCGTGCGCGTTGAGGAAGTTCGCAAGGTGGGGGATGCCATCATCCACATCTGCGAGCAGCCCCTTGACATCGCACCCGGTGACAGCGTGCTTGCCGTGGTCGACCGTGAGCGTCGCCGCGACATCGAGCGTGAGCACTCGGTAACGCACATTCTGCACGAATCGCTGCGTCGCGTTCTCGGAACGCACGTGCAGCAGTCGGGATCGCTCGTCAATCCTGAGTATTTGCGCTTCGACTTTGCGCACTTCGAACGCATGCGACCAGACGAGCTGCAAGCCGTTGAAGACATGGTCAATGAAAAGATCTTCGCCTCAATTGATGTTGTCACAGAGGAACTTCTGATTTCGAAAGCGCGCACCGTTCCCGGTGTTAAGATGTTCTTCGGCGATAAGTATGGCGATAGCGTTCGCGTGGTGTTCATCGACGAGACCTTCTCTGTGGAGTTCTGCGGTGGAACGCACGTACGCAACACGAGCGAGATCGGGATGTTCAAGATTCTTTCCGAATCAAGTGTTGCCAGTGGCGTTCGACGTATCGAGGCGATCGCTGGACGGAGCATTCCGCAGTGGATCCACAATCGTGACCTGCAGCGTCTGGCCACGGCTGACGAAATCGCGAAGCATCTCGAGCGCATCAAGCAGCTGGAGCGTGAACTCGCATCGCTCAAGACAGGCGAATTGAAGTCGCTCATCCCGAACATCATCAATGCCGCAACAACCGTTGGCGACATCAAGGTTGCCGTCGGGACCGTCGACGTTGCCGACAGCGATCAGCTCAAGGAGTTGGGCGACGCGCTGCGTTCAGGACTCGCCACGCATGGCATCGGACTCCTCGCTGCAGTGGTGGATGAGAAGGTCCAATTGGTCTGTGTTGTCACGGATGACCTCACTCAAACACACAGTGCAGGTAAGCTCGTTGGTGCCGTTGCAAAACTTCTCGGTGGCGGTGGTGGCGGAAAGGCGCATCTTGCGACCGCTGGCGGTCGGGAAGTTGCGAAGCTCAACGATGTCCTGGCACAATTCCCAACAATGATTCAATAATCGATCCTCCGAAGGAACACACACAATGGCAAATTCATACGAAGCAGTCGGCACGCTCCATGCAGTCATGGACACACAGCAAGTAAAGGACACCTTCAAGAAGCGCGACTTCGTGCTTGAAATGGCTGACGGAAATTATCCGCAGCACATCAAGTTTCAGGTAACACAAGATCGCTGTGCGTTGCTCGACACGATGAAGGTCGGACAGCAAGTCAAGGTCCTCTTTAACCTCCGTGGCCGTCCGTTCCAGAACCGTGAAGGTCAAACGGTGTACTACACGAATCTCGAAGCATGGCGCATTGAAGGTGCATCGGCAGCAGCTCCTGCATCAACAGACTACAGCCAGATTTCTCCTGCACAGTCGGGTGCGAAGGACGACTTCGACGACGTTCCATTCTGATCCGATAGCGGGCATCGCAACAGAGCAATACATGCACGTCGCGTTCGAATGATTCGGACGCGACGTCTTGCGTTTGCGCCGTAACTTCGCAGGAATGGAACGAATACTTTTGATTGGATCGGGCGGACGCGAGCACGCACTCTCTGCGGCGCTTCTCCGTTCGACATCGTGTGAGAAGCTATGGGTTGCACCGGGAAATCCCGGCATTGCACGTGACGCTGAATGCGTCCAGCTCAACGCGTCGGACCATCTTGGCGTCGCGAAGTTCTGCCTCAAGAACAACGTCACACTTGTGGTGATTGGTCCAGAGCAACCGCTTGCCGAGGGGTTGGCCGATGCACTCCGCGAGGAGAACATCGACGTGTTTGGTCCATCACAAGCTGCCGCACAGCTGGAGTCATCGAAAGGCTTTTCGAAAGACTTCATGGCGCGGCATCACATTCCAACAGCGCCATACCGTCGATTCACGTCTGCCCAGCACGCTGATGCTCGCGCATACGCTGCAGAGCATGCATTGCCTGTCGTCGTAAAGTATGACGGACTTGCCGCAGGTAAAGGTGTTGTTGTAGCAACGGGCCATAACGAAGCGCTTGAAGCCATCGACATGATGTACGATGGTGTGTTTGGCGACGACGGCATCGTGATCGAAGGCTTTCTCTCCGGTCAGGAAGCCAGTGTGTTTGCAATCTGTGATGGTCGTGATATGCTCACGCTTGCCCCTGCGCAAGATCACAAGCGTATTGGCGACGGTGATACTGGAAAGAACACCGGTGGCATGGGCGCGTACGCACCTGCCCCAATCGTTACCGCATCGCATCGTGAAACCATTCGCGAGCGCATTGTGCGCCCCTTGCTTGAGGGCATGCATGAAGAGGGTACTCCATTTATTGGTTGCCTCTTCTGCGGACTCATGATTGACGGCGATGACGTCAATGTTGTGGAGTTCAACGTGCGATTTGGTGATCCCGAAACGCAGGCCGTCCTGAGTGTCCTTGATGCAGATGTTGCCGCACTCTTTGCGTCTGCCGCGCGCGGCTCGCTTGATGCATCCACCGTGCGATCAACGCAAATCGGCTACGCCTGCAACGTCGTGCTTGCATCCAAGGGCTATCCCGACGCGTATGCCAAGGGGCTTCCTATCACCGGCATTGACCTCGCAGAAGCAGATCCTCACGTAATCGTCTACCATGCTGGCACAACTGAGGTTGACGGGGAGCTCCGCAGCAATGGAGGACGTGTGCTGGGTGTAACCGCAACAGCTGACACTCTTCGTGATGCAGTGGCGCGGTCGTATATGGCCGTCGACAAGATATCGTTCGATGGGAAGGTGTTTCGTACAGACATCGCAGCCAAAGCATTATGAAAATTCTCGTGACTGGCGGAGCCGGGTTTATTGGGTCGCATGTTGCAGAAGCCTTTGTCGCGCAGGGCGAGGACGTCGTTGTCGTCGACAACCTCTCGATGGGGCGTCGTGAAAATGTCCCACCTGGCGCGCGCTTTGTAGAGATGGACATCACATCTGACGCGTTCACTCAGTTCATTCTCGACGAGCGATTTGACCACATCAATCATCATGCAGCTCATATGGAGCTGCGTGTTAGTGTCGAACGACCCGTGTATGATGCCGAGGTCAACATTCTGGGATCGATCCGTGTGCTAGATGCAGCGCGACGTTCTGGAGTGCAGCACGTAACGCTCGCCTCTTCCACAGCGGTTCTCGGCGAATTCGTTGATATCCCGGCTACGGAGGAACATCCAGTGCGTCCGATCGCCCCCTATGGCGTATCGAAGCGTGCCATGGAACTCTATGCAGACTATGAGCGGTTAACGCATGGCATGAGCATTGCCACGCTTCGCTACACCAACGTGTACGGTCCGCGCCAGAACCCACATGGCGAATCGGGCGTGATCGCCATCTTTCTTGAGAAGTTTCTAGCTGGGCAGACGCCTACCATTCATGGTGATGGCTTGCAGGAGAGAGACTACATCCACGTCAGTGATGTAGCGCTGGCCAATTCGATAGCAGTGAAGCAGCGTGTTCAGGGCACATTTCACATCTGTGCAAACTCTGCCGCCAGTGTACTTGACGTGGTTGCGCACCTTCGATCGGCGCTTGCCACGCCGTGTACCGTTCATCATGGTCCAGCCAAGCCAGGGGATCCCGCGCGTACGCGCGGATCACACGAAGCATATACCGCGCGCACCGGCTGGAGTCCTGTTGTAGAACTTTTGAACGGCATTCACTCCACTGTGGAGTGGTTTCGGGAGCGTCATGAAACATCCACATGAACCTCCGACCGCTTTTTTTCA
>CAMCXP010000133.1 GCA_945883395.1 Melioribacter roseus P3M-2 | reverse complement strand
GATCACGCGTCTAGTGATTCCATTGCTTCTGGTTTCAATTGCAGTTGTGTTCTGGGCCTTGTACCGCCGCCAACGCCGATTCCTTGATGCAGTGATTGATATTCCAGGTGCAGGTGTCGTGATTGTACTTGATGCAAATGGACGGCTTGTTCGCACCAATGAGCGTGCAGCTGCGCTGATGAAGATCACACGAAGCGTTCCAACGCGACGGCTGTTTCGATCGTATATGCAGCAGAAGGGCCTCGACGCACTGGCCAGCTTTATCGATCATGCTCTCTCCGTGCGAACATCACGGACCGACCGTGTGATGATCGAAGATGCCGATGAACAGCGCGAGTTCGTCATCACATCTATTCCACTAGTTGGCCTGTTGGGTCAAGCTGCAGGATTTATCATCTCGGGTGTCGATATCACTGAAGCTCTCGAACGTCAACGTCTCGTAAACTGGGCGCAGTTAGCTCACGACATGCAGACTAACCTCTCAACGATTCGTCTCAACGCTGAACAGCTTGACGAAGGTCTCGATCAGCGCAATTCCGAGCGTCGACGTAGAATTCTTTTTCAAGTAGGCATACTGATACAACGCGTGCGCGACCTTGTAAGTGTCGGCCGCAGTGATGAGCTTGTTCGCATCCCCGTGCACAGTGCAGAGCTCTGCACGGAGATCCGTCATGAATTCGATCCTGTGATGTTCCCACACGTGACGTTCTCTATGAAGTTGCGTGGCACGATGATGAATGTTGATAAGCTCAAGATCTCACGTGCTGTCCGCAATGCCGTTGAGAATGCGATCAAGTCGCTGCGCGGACAGGAAGGACCGGTCGAGATTGCCACATGGTACGATCCTGTGTATGTCTTCATTCGTGTGAGCGACTCTGGCGTGGGGATGGATGCTGAGACACTGACAAACATGATGCGTCCGTACTTTACAACCGCTAAGGACGGCACTGGCACTGGCATTGGAACAATGATTATGCAGCATGTGATGGATCTCCACAATGGGACACTTCGTGTGTCGAGTCAGCCCGGCATAGGCACGCAGGTGATCTTCCGTATTCCGCATGGCATGGACATACGTAGTCGCTATCGTGCAGCTGAGGAGCTCGACGCATGACACATCAAGAGCTCGCATCATTGCGTGGTAAGCGTCTCTGTGCGCTCGATGTTGGCATGAAACGCATTGGCGTTGCCATCTGTGATGAGATGCATGTCGTTGTATCTACTCGACCAGTGATTGACAACACGCCGACGGTCATCGATGTGCTGCGCGATCGGCTTGCTGCCGATCGCATCGATGTGCTGATTATCGGTGTGCCTCGCCATCACGACGAGCGTATCACGCCGATCATCGAAGCAATCCAACATTTCATTGAGCATGTTCGTCAATCGGTAGCATTGCCGGTGTTTGAGGCAGATGAGGCATTCTCAACAAAAGAAGCTCGTTCGATCATGGTGGCTTCGGGTGTGAAAAAGAAGAAGCGTCAAACGAAGGGCGTGAAAGACCAAATGGCAGCGGCGGTTATTCTTCGTGACGTTTTGGAAGAGGTTCGCTCACTACCAGTGCCGGGAGGCGTATGACACGTTGCGTCATTACAGCGCTGTGTTTCATCTGCTCTACGATGGTCGTGTATGCACAGGGAACGCAGACGATTCGTAACCGCTCAATGTTGATGGAGTACGGTGAGCGGTTCTATGCTGACGCATATGTGGTACCGAACGATACAGACGACTCCGCGACGGTCGTTGTGTTCTTCCGTATTGCTAACGACATGATGTCGTTCGTACGCGTGCGTGACATTAGTGAAGTCCGTGGCAATTATGGTGCAGAGATGGCAGTGAATATTGAACTGCGGGATACCGTGGGCGTCATCCGGCAACGCACTAAATGGTCCGACACTGCCTTCACAAATACGTTTGAGGAAACCAACAGTAAGGAAGCCTACCATGTTGGATGGGCGTCATTTACGATCGGTCAAGGCACGTATGTGCTGAGTCTCGAAGTTCTTTCGCAGAAGGAGAGCAGCCAAAAGCGTCTCAAGCTCCCGCCAGTCTCATACATGCCACGCAAGGCCACGCGTCTGCTAGCCCCTGCAGCATTCGGTGCTCCAGAGAGTATTGGTGGTGTTGATGTTCTGCGATTGTTTGTGTTTAATAGCAATCTTCCGTTCGGACCAGACAAGGCACAGGCGCTCTTGCTTGTCGCCGATAGTACGGAAACCCGGTATACGTATCGGATCCGTCAGTTACCGTGGGACAGCAGAGAGATCCGCTGGTGGCGTGTGTCTGATATCGAGGGTCGCGTCCAATCTCAGCGCGATCGTTTTCCACGGATATCTTCGGCATCATCCAACGAAGCGGCATTTCTTGAGATGTCCAACCGTGCAGCCCCACGCCGTCCAATCGCTAGTGTGGAAATTCCCATCCCTATGGCAACGCTGGTTCCGGGTCGTTATCAGATAGATCTTGTCAAGGCTGGAACGCGCGATACCATTGCCGTGAAATTTCAAATTGTCTGGGAGATGATGCCGTTGTCGCTGCGAACACTGGACTATGCGATCGAGTCCATACGCTATGTCTGCAGCGAAGAAACGCTCGATTCGATCACCGACGGCGATGCGGCGCAGAATCGTCAGGCGCTTATGGAGTGGTGGCGCCGCCAGGATCCTACCGCAACGACGGTCTATAACGAGCGCATGGCCGAGTACTACCGCCGCATTGACAATGCATACTTCGCCTTCGGCACTATCAACGAGCCCGACGGCTCGCGCACGGAACGTGGGAAAGTCTATGTGCTTTACGGACAACCCAGTTCCATTGTAAAGGATCTCAAAGCGTCAAGTCCGCGCGAGATCTGGAAGTACACCAACGTCCCGAAACAGACATTCACATTCGAAGTGAATGATCGTGGTGTGTTTAAGTTGGTTGATGTGAAGTAACGCCGAAGTCTGCGCGCGTCTACACCCGTTACGATGGCTCCCAGCCTTCGCCCTCACAGGGAGGTGTGTTGGATGTCACATGTTCGTCTAAAATCATGCAAAGCTGATTGGTGCCGTTGAAATGGCGGCACGTTCCGCATAGTGTGCCGTTGGTAATTGTTTCGACACGCTCGTGATGCTTGTCGTACTGTAACCAGGCAGGATATACGCCCAGACCCCAGAGTCCGATCATAGCTATCCACCACGTTGTGCTGCTCGACACGAACGACTTAAGTGCCATGGTGACAACGGCAATAAGAGCAATCCGCATCAACGCAGCCGCAACGATTGATCCTGTCGTGTAGAACGGCTGATCGATTGCATACTCCGGATCGCGCGTACGAAGCAGAAACAGATCGAGTAGCTTTTCGCCATTGGATGGTTCACGCATGGTGTGTCCCTTCTTGTGAGTATGCTCGCCCCTTCCATGTCGCTCCACGACGTGAATATGCCCAGCGTATTGAGTTCACACCAATCACAAAGGCCCATGCACCAGTGATTGGTGCTAGTAACACATGCCACCATGGCATAGCGAATCGATAGGAGATTGCGCCGCGAATCACCGCAAGAGCGCCAAGCTGAATGGCAGCTAAGGCGATGATATCTGTTCGCTCTTGTACCAAGCCAATACCAAGAAACACTACAGGCGAAACGTACGTGCTCAGCAGATGTCCGAGGAAGAGCACGGTAATCGGGATGTTGTAGGATGTAGCAGGAAAGAAATTCTTCGAGAACCCTTCGGTGACTTCACGAGCATTCGTGTACATCCGGCAGGAAACCGCATCCGACCCATCAACGAGCGAGATACGAAGTCCTGCACGCTTGACTTCTTTCGCGAGAAAGACATCTTCGACCAATGAAGCTTTCACGCTCTCGTGTCCGTTTACAGTGCGGTAAGCTTCTCGTGTGAAGCACATGAACTGTCCATTGGCAGCCGTAAAGGATACACTAGGATTGTGCAGAACAAGATCATTAGGGAGATAGGCGAAGTACAACGTATGCACCATGGGGATCACAACGTGCTCGGCGAAGCTGCCGAGTACCTCGTAGGGAACCATCGTAAGGAGCGAAACCTTATTGGCCTCCATGTACACGCGCGTCCGTCGGACGGTTGTCGGTGTATGCACGGTATCGGCGTCGGTAAACAGAAGGATCTCTCCGGTGGCGGCCTTCGAGAGCTGATCGCACGCCCACGACTTGCCGATCCATCCCTGTGGCAGGGGCTGTCCGGAGATCACGGTGAGGGCGGGAAACTCACGCTGAAGACGCGCGAGGATCTCAGGTGTCGCATCCGTGGAACCATCGTCGAGTACGATGACTTCCGTGTTAGAGTCATCCTGCAGGCAGAGCGAACGCACGCAGGGCTCGATGCAGCGTTCTTCGTTACGTGCTGGAACAAGAATTGAGCACCGCTGTAGTTCGGGCGTCACGACACCCACCTTGGGGAGTCGCGGGAATCGTGAAAGGTTCAGCAAGCTCACAGCCATTAGAACACAGGCAATGCCGGTAAGGGCGATTGACACGACGTAGAGAAGATCAAGTTGCATCACGCAATCTACGGGCATTCACACGTACTTTTGTCGCATGCAACTCCTAACCGGCCCCGCCCACGATCGATGTCATGTGCTTACAGGTGCAGGTGCGTACGAATGGTGGTATACCGACGCACTCACCGACGATGGCGAGTGGGGAGTTGTTGCAATTCTGTTCCGCGGCATGCCCATGTCGCCTGCATACCTATCGGATCCAACCGCAATGGCTGGCGGGTTTGCCGTGAGTGTCTACCATCGTGGAACGCGCATCGCATTCGCGTTCGGTGATGTGCCGCTCGAGGCATGCAGGTTTGCAGGCCAGGGGGCGGATGTCCGTGTGGGTGACGCTTCGCTTCACATTGATGCAGATGATGTGCTACATGTTGCCATAGCGCGGCGTGGTCGAGGAATTGAGCGTTCGGTGGACGTAGCATTACGACTCGAATCATCGTGCACGATGTCGACACCTGAGGCGTACTCACAGGATCACGCATGGGTGTTGGCACGGCCTCGTGCTGCGGCCACGCTCCGCATCGCACTGGCCGAGGGTGCAATGCCGCCGTCATGCGTATTTGAGGGATCAGCCTTGGCCTACCATGACCACAACATGGGTGTTAGGGCGATGAGCAGCGACTTTGGTGATTGGTATTGGGGCCGTGTACACGGTCCATCCTCATCCATTGTGTACCTCACAACACCTGCATCCATGCATGCAACAACGCATGTGGTAGATGTCGATGCTGAAGGACGTGTTGCACC
>CAMCXP010000132.1 GCA_945883395.1 Melioribacter roseus P3M-2 | reverse complement strand
TCTCCTTGCCGCCCTAGGTATTGTCGGTATTGTCCTAGCTGCAACAATGCGGTCTCTTCTCCGGGACGATTATCTGCACACGACGCCAGCAACGACCTTGTTAGCGCTTGTGCCGCCCTTCTCGTTGGCCACCGTTCATGTCGGTATGGTCTCGTCATGGATGCAGCGCGTAGGCTTTGGTGCGCCGATGCGTATTGGCGTTACGTCTCTGCTTCTTTGGTCAGTGGTATCGGTTGGACTTCACTGTTCGCTGGAAGAGAGTGCGCTGTTGCTTGCAGCAAGCGTAACCACCGCCGCTATGCGAAACCTGGCTCCAACTTCCCTGTACCTGATTCCGTGGGTCGCTGCGACGTTAGGCTTCATAGGTACCATTGCATTCCGTCCATGATGCATCACTGGCTCGTTCGCATTCTGGTATTCGTTGCGGTCATCTGTGCACCGTTTGCGGCGATGTTCGCCGTTGAGAGCGGTCCAGAAGATGCACTCAACTTCCAGGCGCTGGCGTACGGCGTTGCCTGTATTGCTGTTGTCGCAATCGAGCATGCGAGAAGAGGAAGCACAATGATTGCCTCTGGATTCGTACCAACGCCATGGTCACCACGGCTTGTGCTCTATGGAATACTCTGGGCTGTTCTTGCCGCAATGGTAGTACTGCTAGCGGCACTGCTTGCCGGTGGCTCAATAGATGCCTCTGCTCAACCATCGGCAACACTGCTTGGTGTGACGAGCATTGTTCTGTTCGCCATCGGAGAGGAAGTTGTGTTTCGTGGAACAATCCTCGAGGCTCTCGATGAGCGCTTTGGACCGGTTGTATCTGTTTCGATAACCAGTGCGTTGTTTGCAGCAGCCCATGCTGGCAATCCGGGTGCATCGATCATCAGTACCGTCAATGTAGGTCTTGCAGGTATGGCTCTGGGATGGATGGTCCTCACAACATCCTCGCTATGGACTGCGATAGGTTTCCATGTTGTCTGGAATCTTCTCCTCGCTGCTGTGTTTGGTGTGGTAAGTGGCATGGATCTTGGCGTTGGCATCGTGAAGCTCAATACCGACGCGATCTCATCCGATCTTCGCCCATGGATTACGGGCACATTCGGTGTCGAGGAAGGGTATGTCACAACCATCGTGATGGCGCTCTCGATGCTTGTCCTTACCCGGATGATCCCCTACGATCCCTACGTGCGCGCTGCACGATTACGTCGTACATTTTCGTCTTGAACACGGTTGTATTCATCCACTACGTTTGCACTATGAAGAGCCTTCGAATACTGATCGTCTGCCTCCTCGCGAGCGTCGCGCCGTTACAGGCGCAATGGGTTTCGATGAAATCCGATGGCGACTCTATTCTCCAACGAGGCATACGGTTCGTCTATAACGTCGAGTTTGACCAAGCGCACAATGAGTTTTCGAAGGTCATCACGTTGTACCCGTCACATCCGGCTGGCTACTTCCTCGATGCGATGGTTGAATGGTGGAGAATCAATCTTGACCAGAAAACAACGTCCTACGATGGACTATTCCTCCAGAAGATTGATCGTGTCCTTGCCGTCTGTGACCGTCGTCTTGATTCCATGTCGAAGGATGTGGCGGCTCTCTTCTTCAAGGGCGGAGCCATCGGCTTCCGCGGACGGTATCATATCACGCGGAACAACTATTTCAGTGCGGCCGACGATGGACGTATCGCGCTGGGCATTCTGCAGGATTGCTATCGTATTGCTCCCGGTAATCACGATGTGATGCTGGGTACGGGCATCTACAATTACTTCTCGGTTGCCATTCCTGAGCGACGTCCAGCGCTTGGTACGCTTATGATGTTCCTTCCATCCGGTGATAAGCAGCTCGGTCTAGCACAACTCAAGGCTGCTGCTCGACAATCGCGGTATGCGTCAGTTGAAGCCAAGGTGATTCTTATTCAAGCCTACACGGACTTTGAATGGAATCTACTCGAGGCTATGATCTATGCTCGTGATCTTCATCAGAGCTTTCCGAAGAATCCGGCCTTTCAACGCGCCTACGGCCGCTGTCTTGTTGGACTTGGACCTCGCGATTCCGCTGAGCTCTGCTGGAGAGATGTGCTTGTAAAGTATATGGATAAGAAGTTCGGCTACGACCGACTTGCCGCCCGTGAAGCACTCTACTACATCGGTATCTGCCGTCTGCAGTCACGTGATTTCCCAACGGCCTTGAAGTACCTTTCGAAATGCTATGAAGCCAGTGTTGTCCTCGATAAGGATGAACCGACGGGTCTGATGGTTAAAGCGTACCTGCGCATGGGACAGATCTATGATGCACAGGGTAAACGCGCGGTAGCACTGAGTCACTACAAGAAGGTGCTCGCTTGGCCCGATTGGTCGCAGTCCCACGCAGAGGCCACGCGCTACATGAATACACCTTATCGGTAGCTAGTCGATGCGTATTTTTGCGCATTAATCATCGATGCTAGGCAGTGATGAATACTGATATCACACCGTGGTTGGAACTCGCGCAGCGCGAACTCAAGGGTAAGGATCCAGACACACTCAACCGTGTCTCCGCCGAAGGGATAACGGTAAAGCCGTTATACACTGCTGCTGATCTTGATCAGCTTGCCAATGTGAACTCCTTACCGGGCTTGTTCCCATATCTGCGCGGACCGTATGCCACGATGTATACGAATCGTCCATGGACGATCCGTCAGTATGCCGGGTTTTCAACTGCTGAGGCATCGAACGCATTCTATCGGAACGCACTCGAAAGTGGACAAAAAGGGCTATCTGTAGCATTCGATCTGGCTACCCACCGTGGCTACGATAGCGATCACCCTCGTGTTGTCGGAGATGTAGGTAAGGCGGGCGTTGCTATCGATTCTGTTGAAGACATGAAGATCCTCTTCAACGAGATCCCGCTCGATACAATGAGTGTATCGATGACGATGAACGGCGCGGTAATCCCAATCTTGGCGATGTTCATTGTCGCGGCCGAAGAACAAGGCGTTTCTCGCGATAAACTTTCAGGTACGATCCAGAACGACATCCTGAAAGAGTTCATGGTGCGGAATACCTATATCTACCCACCAGAACCGTCGATGCGTATTGTCGCCGATATCATCGAGTACACGAGCAAGCAGATGCCGCGCTTCAACAGCATTTCCATCAGTGGCTATCACATGCATGAAGCAGGAGCAACTGCGGTCCAGGAGTTAGCCTACACCATCGCCGATGGCATGGAATATGTGCGGATTGCTCTTCAACGTGGCATGAGTGTCGATGCCTTTGCTCCCCGACTCTCGTTCTTCTTCGCAATTGGTATGAACTTCTTCATGGAAGTTGCCAAGCTCCGTGCAGCGCGTGTTCTGTGGGCAACCGCGATGAAGCAATTCAATCCTCAGCGGACAGATTCGCTACTTCTTCGCACGCACTGTCAGACGTCAGGATGGTCGCTGTCTGCCCAGGATCCGTACAACAACATCGTCAGAACAACGATTGAAGCGATGGCTGCAGTGCTAGGTGGAACACAGTCACTGCATACCAACTCGTTTGACGAAGCACTTGGTCTTCCAACAGAGCAATCAGCACGCGTTGCGCGCAATACACAGCTGATCATCGCCGAAGAGTCGCACATCACTGAGGTAGCCGATCCTCTGGGCGGTTCGTATTATGTGGAAGCGCTCACAGAAGCGTTGGTCCGTGAAGCATCAACCATTATTGCAGACGTTGAATCGTATGGTGGTATGACACGTGCGATCAATGCCGGTATCCCAAAGATGAAGATCGAAGAGTCTGCTGCTCGTCGGCAGGCGAAGATTGATCAAGGACATGAAGTGATTGTCGGCGTCAACAAGTATCAGTTGGCGCACGAACCAGAGATCGACGTTCTCGACATCGACAACACGGCCGTTCGTGAATCGCAGATTGCGCGCTTGGCATCGATTCGTGCCTCACGCGATGCCGAGGGAGTTGCACATGCGCTCGACGCACTTCGTGATAGTGCCCGTACAGGCGAAGGTAATCTTCTCGAGCTCGCTGTGCAGGCCGCGCGCCTGCGCGCAACTGTTGGTGAAATCTCTGATGCAATGGCTGATGTTTTTACGCGGTATGAGGCACACACTATGACAATCGAAGGTGTCTATGGTGCAGAGTATGCCAACGACACGGCGTACAACGCTCTGCGCGCTGATGTTGCGGACTTCGAACATGAGTTCGGACGACGTCCTCGCATCTTGGTAGCCAAGCTTGGTCAGGACGGACATGATCGCGGCGCTAAGGTGATTGCAACGTCGTTTGCGGATATTGGCTTTGATGTTGATATCGGACCGTTGTTTGCCACGCCCGAGGAGGCTGCGCGTCAGGCGATAGATAATGATGTTCACATCGTCGGTGTCTCTAGTCAGGCGGCTGGTCATAAGACGCTTATTCCGCAGCTTGTTGCAGCACTGCGGAATGAAGGCGCATCTGATATAATGGTGATTGCCGGCGGTGTTATTCCACCGAAAGATTACGATCTACTGCACAAGGCAGGCGTTTCGTTGATCTTCGGGCCGGGCACAAACATCATCGATGCTGCAACGACCACCCTGCACGCGATTAGAACAAAGCTTCGGTTGCAATCATGATCGCAGCAGGCATCGACATCGGCACCAATACAGCATTGATGGTCGTCGCGTCGATCCTGCCTGACGGCACCATCGAGATTCTCGAAGATGTTCATGAACTCCCTCGGTTGGGAGAAGGTCTCGACCGTACCGGGATGATTTGTGAGGCGGCACGCAATCGTGGAATCTACGCGATGCGTCGATTCCGGGATGTATTGCATGCCGTTGCACCGGCGTCATCGTCACGGACCGTCGCTACAGTTGCAACAAGTGCACTTCGTGAAGCACAGAACGGCAACGCCGTTCGTGCGGAACTTGAAGAAACGCTAGGATGGCCGATCGAAGTTATTCCAGGCAATCGAGAGGCCGCACTTACATTCGCTGGGGCCGTTGGTGTTTCCAGTGATGTGTCGTTGATGATCGATATCGGCGGGGGGTCAACCGAGTATGCCTGCGGCACGAGCGGTGATGTGCATTACGCGCACTCAACTTCAATCGGAGTTGTTCGCTTTACGGAACGGTACTCTACCGCGTATCCGATCTCGCGCGATGCTCGCACCGCAGCACGCGACCACGTTCGTAGCGAACTCCGCCTGCATAGTACTTCCCTAGCGCATGCGGCCACCGTTGTTGCGACGGCTGGCACCCCAACAGCATTGGCGATGATTGATCTTGGACTTCCTGCATTTGACGCAACTCGTATTGAGGGCTATGTCTTGTCGCGCCAACGCGTCAAC
>CAMCXP010000131.1 GCA_945883395.1 Melioribacter roseus P3M-2 | reverse complement strand
ACTTCTGATGCATCACACGAACTCAAGACGCCCCTTGCAATCCTCATGGGTGAGCTGGAGGTTGCGCTCCGGCGTCCGCTGAGTGCAGATGAATACCGTACTACATTAGCAAGTTGTTTAGAGGAAGTGATCCGCCTTACACATGTCGTGCAGGGACTTCTCGATATCTCACGTGCCGAGACAGGTCAGGTACAGATTATGCGACAGCCAGTGCGATTCAGTGCGCTCGTTGCCGACGTCTGCGATGATGTCATGCTTATCGCAGAGACACGGCATATTGATGTAACAACACTCATTCAGCCATCGATTACGATCCTTGGTGATCGCGTGAGGCTTCATCAGGCTCTGCTTAATGTGATTGAGAACGCCGTTAAGTACACTCCCGACCGTGGAAGTGTCCGAATTGAGGTCGATGCGGTGGAACATCGCGTGCGCGTCGTCGTCGCTGACACCGGTGTCGGCATACCTGCCGACCAGCTACCACACATCTACGATCGATTCTTTCGTGTCGATAAGGCACGTTCAAAGAACATCCATGGAACGGGGCTTGGACTGTCGATTGTGAAGTGGATCGTTGATGCGCACCAGGGTACTATTGACACACGGAGTACCGAAGGGCGTGGAACAACTGTTGAGATCACCTTCCCGCTGCGTTGATTCTGCTCGACTGTGTCCGTAACTTCGCACTTTCCGTTTATCGCGATTGACCGACTTCATGTTTGAACCATTGCCGGATGATTTTTCCTATGCTCGGCTCGAGCAGGACATTCTAGACTATTGGGATCGTGAGCGTGCCTTTGCACGCACGCAGGAGCTTCGAGCCGACGCACCTTGGTTTAACTTCAATGAAGGTCCACCAACCGTCAACGGACGTCCAGGTATCCACCACGTCCTTGCGCGCACGATTAAGGACGCTGTCTGCCGCTACAAAACTATGCGCGGTTTCTACGTCCGCCGTCAGGCTGGGTGGGATACACATGGTCTTCCGGTTGAACTCGCAGCGGAGAAAGAACTTGGCTTAACGGATAAATCACAAATCGAGGTGCTTGGCGTTGATCGCTTCAACGCGACCTGTCGCGACATCGTGTATCGCAATATCGGCCAGGACAACGGATGGGCGACACTTACCAGGCGAATGGGTCACTGGCTCGATTTAGACAACGCCTACGTCACCTGCTCTAATGACTACGTTGAGTCGGTATGGTGGGCGCTCAAGCAGTTCTTCGACAAGGGCCTCATCTATCGAGGCTTCAAGGTTGTGCCGCAATCCCCAACGTTGGGCACACCGCTGTCGTCGCACGAACTTTCGCAAAACTATAAGGACGTGCGAGATGCCAACGTGTATCTCAAGATCAAGGTGCTGTCATCCAACGTGCCCGATGCTGTAGGTGCTTCAATTATGGTGTGGACGACAACACCATGGACGTTGTTTGCAAATGTTGCCCTCGCTGTCGGTCCAGCCATTGAGTATGTGATCGTTCGTCATACCTGGACCATTGGCGAGCGCACCTGGACAGATACCCTCATCCTGGCAGAGTCGCGATTGTCGGTTCTTGATGGTGAAGTAGATGTGCTTGGCCGGTGCAAGGGAAGTGATCTCGTCGGATCTTCATACGAACAAATCTTCTCTGATGTCGAGCTTGATGCTCATCAGTATCCAGATGTGCTGACGGTTCTTCCGGGTGCATTTGTGTCGACCGACGACGGTACCGGCGTTGTCCACATCGCGCCCGCATTTGGTCAGGACGACTTTGAACTCTCCAAGCAATACCGTCTTCCTGTCCCTCAACCGGTGAGTCCCAACGGACATTTCACGTCGGAGGTAACCGAGTTCGCTGGACGTGCGGTGAAGAACTTTACGTATGCAGATCATACCGAGGATGGTGCCGACCGCGATATTGTGAAGGTACTCAAGTTGCGTGATAAGATTTATCGCGCATCGTTTGACTACCTGCATAGCTATCCCCATTGCTGGCGAACTGACAACCCCGTTATCTACTATGCACGTGATTCGTGGTTCATCACATCTCCTGCGTATCGTGATCAGCTGGTTGCTCTGAACAAGCAGATTCACTGGCATCCTACCGAGATCGGTGAAGGACGTTTTGGAAATTGGCTTGAGGAAGTAAAGGAATGGTCCATCAGTCGCGACCGGTATTGGGGCACCCCGCTTCCAATATGGGTTGATGACGAGGGCAAGGATATGATCGCCATCGGTTCGATTGCCGAGCTGCGTGAAGGTTCCTACGAGCGCGAAGATGGAACACGTGTGCCGGTCGGCGAGGCTGGTGTTGAAATCGATCTCCATCGTCCCTTCGTTGATCGTGTCATCTTCGAGCGTAACGGCAAGGTCTATCGTCGAACACGTGAAGTTGTTGATGTGTGGTTCGACTCGGGTAGTATGCCGTTCGCACAGTTTCACTATCCCTTCGAAAACAAGGAACTGTTCGACAAGGCGTTCCCAGCGGACTTCATTGCCGAAGGTATCGACCAAACGCGTGGGTGGTTCTATACCATGCACAACATCAGTACCGCACTCTTCGGTACGCCGGCTTACCGAAATGTTGTGGTCAACGACCTCGTTCTCGATAAGCGCGGACAGAAAATGTCGAAGTCGAAGGGTAACACAGTTGACCCATTCGAGGTGATTGAAAAGTTTGGTAGTGATGCGATTCGATGGTTCCTCATGGCGTCGTCACCAGTGTATAAGCCGAAGCTGTGGAATGAAGAGGACATTGCCAAAACGGTCATCGCTGATCTCTTTCGGTCTCTGACAAACACCTATGAGTTCTTCGCGATGTATGCTAATCTCGATGGCTATACATCTGCTGATGAGCATGTGCCGATTGCTGAACGAACTGAGATTGACCAGTGGATTATCTCGCGTCTCAACACTGTGATAGGCGAGTACATCACAGCCATGGACGACTATGAACTGACAAAGGCATGTCGTGCGTTACAGGAGTTCGTGATAGAAGATGTTTCGAACTGGTACGTGCGTCGCAACCGTCGACGATTCTGGAAAGGTGAATATGATGCCGACAAGCGAGCTGCGTATCAAACATTGCATCTCGTACTTCAACGTGTCGCTGAAATGCTTGCACCAGTCGCACCGTTTTTAGCTGAATCGATTTTTCAGCGACTACGTTCCGATGCAGAACTTTTCACTGTTCATTGTATTATATTGCACGAGCGCGATGAAGCATTGATCAATCTGGATCTTGAACGTCGCATGTGGCAAGCGCAACACATCGTTTCACTTGCCCGTTCTTTGAGAGAGAAAGCGAAGATTAAAACGCGTCAACCTCTGCGTCGTATTCTTCTCCCAGTTGATAGTCCAGCGATGCGTCGACAACTACAGTCAGTTGAAGACATCATCAAGGAAGAGATCAATGTGAAAGAGATTGAGTACGTCTCCGACGACACCAACATTGTTCGTCGAAGTGCAAAGCCAAACTTCAAGATTATTGGGAGGAAGTATGGCGATACAACGCAATCGGTTGCGCAGGCAATCAAGTCGCTAACACACGAACATGTTCGCAAACTTGAACAGTCTTCGGTTCTGGCGCTCACCATCGGTGAGCAAACAATCCAGATTGATTTTGAAGATGTTGAGATTGTGAGTGAAGATATCGAGGGTTGGTTGGTCGCCTCAGATGGTGGCCTAACTGTCGCACTTGATACCGAGCTCGATGATGCTCTTCTCCGGGAGGGGATGGCGCGTGAGTTTGTGAGTCGGATTCAGAAGATTCGAAAAGATTCAGGGTTTGAAGTGACCGATCGGATTTCGATTACGTTTGTAACGGATGATGAGACGGCAACTGCACTCGAGTCTCTTCGATCATACATTGGAATGGAAACGCTGACGGAAACGCTCGAGCGGGGGGAACAGTCCGAAGGGGTTGATCTCGAGATAAACGGGCGTCACGTCAACGTGCGCGTTCAGCGCGTTTGATGATGGTGCGTCAAGGTGGCGCACGCGTTTTCATGTTTCACTTTTTTTAGAGGTACTCTATGGCAGCAGCAAAGAAAGCAGCCAAGAAGCCAGCAGCCAAGAAGGCAGCCAAGAAGGTTGTCAAGAAGGCAGCAAAACCAGCCAAGAAGGCTGTGAAGAAGGTTGCCAAGAAGGCAACTAAGGCAGCAAAGCCAGCCAAGAAGGCAGCCAAGAAGGTTGTCAAGAAGGCAGCCAAGAAGGTTGTCAAGAAGGCAGCAAAGCCAGCCAAGAAGGCAGCCAAGAAGGTTGCTAAGAAGGCTGTGGCAAAAAAAAAAGCCTAACACGGGAACTCCCGCTAAAGGCTAAGAGCTCAGGAAAAACTTCAGCATCAACTTCGACATCAACGTCGAAAAATAGTCCGGCAAAAGCCAAGAACGCAAAGTCAAAGACAGCAGCAAGTAGGAATGTGGCGCATTCGAAGTTGAAGCAGTATCCTGGGACAGTCGCATCTACACCGGCGGTGTCTAAAACCGCCGGTGTGGACTTTATACCGCCGCCACCGCGCATTGCAAAGCCGCAGCAGCCAATCGCGCCAAAGAAGGGTCTGAAGTATCCCGAAAAGGATCTCAGATTCTTTCATGAGAATATCGAGCGTGCTAAGATCGACACGATCGATGAGTTGCGCATGCTCCGTGAGCGTCTCGACGATCTCACCAATAGCGAGAACAACGACGAGAGTGCAGTCTACTCCATGCATATGGCCGAACAGGGGTCGGAGGCAGTGGAGAAGGAAAAGACCTACGCACAGATTCAGCGTGCTCAAGATTACCTGCGGAAGCTCGAAGAAGCAATTGCTCGTGTTAACGATAAGACATACGGAATCTGTCGTATGTGTGGCATACTCATTTCAAAAGAACGCCTTCTTGCCGTACCAATTACGACACTGTCTGCATCATTCAAGATCCAACAGCGCTGTCCAGAAGACAATGTTGACCGTATCATAGCGAAGAAGACAACAGGCAAGAGCTAATCCATGAGCGCAATGCGCCAATCATTTGTTGTTGTGAGTATTCTGGTCGCTCTCGATCAACTCACAAAGGTTCTTGTCAAGACATCGATGATGCTGGGTGAGTCACATCCCTTGATAGGATCTGTTGTACAACTCACGTTTGTCGAAAACCCTGGCATGGCCTTTGGTATTAGCTGGGGTGAAGGGAAACGTATCCTTACGCTTCTCACGATCGCGATCGCCGGCGTTCTGGTGTGGTATCTCCGGCAGGTGTCTACTGCTCATTGGGCTCCACGGTTGGCGGTGACACTTATACTGGCAGGTGCATGCGGTAATTTGATCGACCGTCTGCTTTATGGAGTCCTG
>CAMCXP010000130.1 GCA_945883395.1 Melioribacter roseus P3M-2 | reverse complement strand
GTACAGATACAACGGCCACATATCAATGGGAAGTCTCGTTTGGCGAAGGCTTCTGGCTCCCAGCAACGGTCCGTCCATTCCGTGGTGGAACAACAGCAACACTCACGCATGACAGCGTTACTATTAGCGACGATGGCTTGCTGTTTCGCTGTATTGTGCGTTCGGGCGACTGCGTTGATACGATTACCGTGGTACGCCTGGCTGTCTGCGGACGCGTTACAGCGCAGCCGGAGTCGGTCTATGGAGCTGAAGCAAAGGCTATCACGTTCACAACCGCATCGACAGATCCACGTGCACTCTTCCAATGGCAGATCGGCACAGGGCAAGGATTTGAAAATCTCCCGGCAGATATGCGCTACAAGGGGGCTCGCACAGCAACACTGACTATTTCACCGGTAATCCGCGCAGATCATGAGTCGCGCTATCGCTGCGTCGTGATCTCGAGTTTGTGCGCAGATACCACAGAGGTTGCCGAGCTCTACGTCTGTGGAGAGCGTCCGCTTCCACCAACAACGCAGATTGTAAAGGTCAATACTGTTGCTCGCTTCATCACGGGTACGACAGATGCGACAGCTACGTATCAATGGCAGATGAACACGGGCACGGGCTTCCGCTCGATCAGCGACAATGCTACATTCACCGGAACCACAAACGATACGCTTGAGATCAAGACGCCATCGACGGAATTCAATGGTGCGCAGTTCCGCTGCCGCATCACAAGTAATGTCTGCGTGTTTGCATCGGCTACAGCATCGCTCTACGTTTGTGGTGAGATCACTCGTCAGCCAGAGAATCAACGCGTGCCGCTTCGCAACGACGCACGCTTCAGTGTTGGTGTATCAGATCGTACGGCCACGTATCAGTGGCAGATCTCGACGGGTGCGGCATTCGTTGACTTGCAAGATGGACGTCGCTATCGCGGCACAACAACGGCAGAGCTTGTGATCGTGAGTGCTCGTCTTGATGATGACAACACGCAGTACCGTTGCATGGTAAAGACGGGTGAGTGCCGTGAGGAAACACGCATCGCAGTGCTTCGCGTTGGTGAGACCAGCGTTGAGGACGAGATGCAAGGCTTCTCGATCGCACCAAATCCCGTTAGCGACGACGTCGTCGTGCGTGTGCCAGATACGATGGTCGGAGCGACATATACGCTCACATCAAGCCTTGGCACGGTCGTTCGCAGTGGTCAGATTGATGCATCACAGATGCGCATCGACATGCAGGACCTGGCGTCAGGTGCCTACATCATGCATATCAACGGTGTTCGTTCTGCGACGGCGATGATCGTAAAGCAGTAAGCGACGACAGCAGCAGTGCGAGCACAACAACTGTGACGGTGCCAATGACGTTGAGCCATAAGAAGCTCACAACGTTGAGGGCCCAGCATGCGATAACGAGCGCTTCTGCAACAGCTGCACTCCAGAACGTCACAGGTCCGTTGGCACGCTTGACGAGGAAGGCAACAACGAAAATGCCGAGGATCGGACCGTAGAACAGACTCCCGAGGATGTTCACGGCTTCGATGAGCGATCCCATTTGCGTGGCCATCATGCTCATGGCGATTCCGAACACGGCCCACATCAGCGTGTGCCAGCGTGCAGCACGGATGTCGCTCGGAGTGTTCGTCATGCCTCGGAGGTCGACAACACTTGCTGTGGCGAGTGAGTGAAATCCGGCCGATATGCTGCCCCACGACGCCATGATGACGACCGCAAAGATGAGTCCGATGAGTCCCGCTGGGAGCATCGTTCGCACGTAGTACAAGAAGATGTAGTTGGTGTCGTTCGACTCAAGGATGCCCGTGGATCGCACAAACGTGCGATACTGCGCACGTAGACGTGTTGTGCTGTCGTACGCAGCGCGATACCGCACGTCCGCACCTTGCTTGCCCGATACAACGTCCTGCGCTGTTAGCATTAGTTGGGTGTTTGCCGCATCCCACTGCCGATGCAAGACATGTGCTGTGGTGCTGTCTGCACGCTCAGCGCGTTGCGCGACGGACGTGTTAAAGAAGATAGGTCCGGGGACCAGACTGTATAACGCTACGAGCAGCGCTCCGATGAGAAGAATTCCATACTGCATCGGAATCTTCACAAGACCATTAACCAGTAGGCCGATGCGACTCTCACGGATGTTCTTTCCCGTAATGAACCGTCCGACCTGACTCTGGTCGGTGCCGAAGTAGGAGAGTGCGAGGAAGAACCCACCGATCACACCACTCCAGATGTTGTACTTGTCGTGTAGATCGAAGGTGGTGGTGATCACATTCAGCTTGCCCGCAATCTCAGACAGCCGCAAGGCGTCGGACATCGAGATGTCCTGCGGGAATCCCTGCACGAGATACACACCAGCAGCGGCAATCGACGTTAGGATGATCCCAAACATCAGTGTCTGCGTGTGCGCTACCGAGCGTGCCCCACCCGACAGCGTGTAGGCAAGTAAGAGTCCGCCCACGACGACGTTTGTTGCATAGATGTTCCAATCGAACAGCGTTGCAACGATGATGCTCGGCGCGTAGATGCTAATCCCTGTGCTGAGTCCGCGCGAGAGCAAGAACAGCACGCTTGTGGCAAGACGTGTGCGACGATCAAATCGCTGTTCAAGAAACTCATACGCTGTGTAGACGTTGAGGCGGCGGAACATCGGAATGAAGAGCACGCTGATAACGATCATCGCCAGAGGCAGACCGAAATAGTACTGCACAAACCGCATGCCGTCGGTAAAGGCTTGTCCGGGCGCAGAGAGGAACGTAATCGCGCTCGCCTGCGTGGCCATTACACCAAGCAGCACAGCGTACCACGGCATGGCTTGTCCGGCACGTAGGTAATCGTCAGCAGTCGAACTGCCACGTCCACGCCACACACCATAGAGGACGATGCCGAGCAACGTCGCAAAGAACACACCCCAATCAAGGGTACTCATTTTCCAACGCTCAACATATTCGCGAGCAGACGCATGCCACCGGGCACACCGGCAGGGATCTGGCGGAAGAGCGACAACGCGCAGTACACGTAGTGACCCTTGCCGTAGCGAGCATAGATGAGCGAACCCGTATGTGGTGGCTCGTTGGTGTCGTGCATGGAGAGCGGTGCGTCGTAGCGTGCATCTGCCTCCGGGAAGTACAGTCCGCGCTCTTGCACCCAGCCGTCAAAGTCCCGAGCTGTAATGCGGTTTGGTGTCGATAGCAATGGGTGGTCTGGCGTTGTCATCGTGACAACAGCATCTTCTTCTGTCACGCGTGAGCGACCAAGCTTCATCGGGTACGGACCCAACAGCGTTGTCGACATGTCTTGCGTTGTCATGTAACTCATCACCAACGTGCCACCACGCTCCACGTAGGAGATCAACGATGGCATGATGAACTTCATGCTCTTACGCACATTGATCGCACGAATGCCAACGAGTACGGCGTCGTAGTTCGCGATCAGCTCATCCGTGCGGAGCAGCTGTTCGTCGCTAATCTCAACCACCGTGCAGCCGAGTGTGCGGAGAAACTCAGGCGTGTACTCACCGGCTCCAACAACGTAGGCGATACGCTTCGCTGTGATAGCAATTGGTTCAGCCACGATGCGTACGCGTGCTGGCTGCGTGTATTGAAGTGTGGGCAGGTGCTCGTACTGCATGGTGATCACCGTGCGGTCGTACACCACGTTGTCGATGACAAGTCCGCATGTCAGTTCAACAGAGCGGCTCACAGGCGCTGCAATCGTTATGAGTGTGTCGGTGTTCGCACGGATGCGGATCGATGGTATCGTGGCAAGCACCTTGTCGCCGTCGCGGAGCACGAGGCTCGCGCCCGCGACTGCGCGATACGCACGGACGCGGAGCGTAACAGATGCGCTGCCGTTTGGTGCCAGCACGACGCGTGTAACAGGCTCAACGCTGACTGGTGGCACCACACGAAGCTCTTCGATGACGTCGCCCTTGAGCGGGTCGAGCTTCTTAAAGCTAAGCGGAACAGTTGTGTGAACTGTGTCGGCACCGAAGGCAAAGGTGAGTCCAACCGTGAGCGATGGCGGAGTAACGGGCTCGCCGAGCAGACGCTCGTTGGTGAGCGTAAAGAGTGCGTCTGAAGGTTCGCGCGCAAGCCAGTAGGGTCCCGTTACGAGCGCTTCGTACGGTGAGCGCACTTCTGTCTCCGACCACAATGAGTCGTGCAGCAGCGTGATGTTCCTGCGGATACGTCCTGTTGGGAAGCGAATCTCAGTGCATGTAACGGGGCGAGCAGCGCGAGCAATGATGCGCGTGGTGACGATGATTGTGTCACCTGATACGATCGTTGGTTCGCCAACCGTCGCGTCGGCAGTGATGCCGGCGCATGAGAGAATGATGTGGTCGATCTCTGTGAGTTTCTGTGTGCGCCAGAACGTATCGCTTACGGAAGTGATCATACGACGCACGCGAAGCAACGCGTCGAGTGATCGCTCGGGGTGCGTCATGTCGAACGACGCAATGATGCTATCAACGGCACGACCAATGTCGGCGCGTCCTACGCGAGTCCATGTGGTGTCGACGCCGTCGAACAGACCCCGCGTGGGGGTGTCGCCGATGAGTGTAGCGAAGTACTCTGGGCGTACGCCAGGTGCTTGCGGTGTGCCGGCCCCTTGACTCTTATGCAAGCTTCGGCTGATGCCAGCGAGTTCGCCATAGCCCATGCCGAGCAGTGGGTCGTAGTTGCCAACCTCCAGCTTGAACATACCTTCGCTGATGGTGCTACGATTGCCGAATTGAAATGCATTGAAGAGCAGACGGCGTGGTTTCCATGACGATGCATCGGTCATGCAGACGCGCATCGCGTCTTCTGCGATGATAGCTGACGCCGAGTGTTGACCATGGCCCGCCATGGAGTCTTTTGGGAAGCGACAAATCACTACGTCAGGACGCATCGTGTTGATGATGCGTACCATGTCGGAGACCAGCGTCGCCTTGTCCCACTGACGAAACGTTTCATCGGGGTTCTTGGAGAAGCCGAAGTCGATGGCGCGAGCAAAGAACTGCTCTGCGCCATCGAGCTCGCGTGCTTTCAGAAGTTCGTGTGTTCGTATCAATCCGAGCGGTGCCCCTTGCTCACCACCGATGATGTTCTGTCCGCCGTCTCCGCGCGTAATCGACACATATCCGGTACGGATGTGGCGTCCGCGTGCAAGCCACGCAAGTAGACGTGTGTTCTCGTCGTCGGGATGTGCCGCAACGTAGAGCACCGACGTCAGTGAGCGCAGACGAAGAAGTTCGCCATACACAACGGGCGAGGGGAGAGGACGCAGCTGTTGCGCCATGCTTGCTGCTGTCGCAGCGACAAGCGCAACAGCGATGA
>CAMCXP010000129.1 GCA_945883395.1 Melioribacter roseus P3M-2 | reverse complement strand
CAGTGGACCACGATGATTCGCGAGTTCTATGGTCCATTTAAGGAGACCATACAGCGAACAAGCGATACTGCTGAGCGTCAGAGTGGAGAGCGATGCATCGGTGTCGATCCAGCATCCGGCAGAAACGTCTACGTGCGACTCGCGCGGTACGGTCCGATCGCACAGATTGGTGAGGCAGACGACGAGAACAAGCGGCAGAAGGGGCTTCCAAGCAACCTTTCGATCGAAACCGTGACCTTGGATCAGGCACTCGAGCTATTCAAGTTCCCACGCGTGATTGGGCTGTACGAAGAAGCTCCAATGGAGGTTAAACTTGGCCGCTTTGGACCGTACATCGAACACAACAAGGCCTTTTATTCGCTCGCGAAAGACGATAACCCATACACCGTAGAGGGTCCGCGCGGCATCGAGGTGATTATTGCCCGCCGGCAAAAGATCGCTGAAAATACGATTAAGACCTTCGAAGACGATCCTTCTGTGAAGGTTTTGAAGGGGCGGTGGGGTCCGTACATCGTTGTCGGCAAGCAGAACGTCCGCATCCCGAAGGACACCAATGCTGAGGCCTTGACGCTCGAGGATTGCTTGCAGCTTGCTGCTCAGCAGGCTCCTGCGAAACCAGCAAAGAAAGGTGCGGCGGCGAAGTCTACGACGGCTGCAAAGAAAACAGCTGCTAAGAAACCAGCTGCAAAAAAGGCTGCGAAGAAGGTTGCAAAGAAGGCTGTGAAGAAAACAACGACGGCCGTCAAGAAGACGGCCGCCAAGAAGTCATCAACCTAAAGAGCGCTCTTCGCGTTACTTCACGAAGAGCATTTCGCGATAAGAAGGCAACGGCCAATGGTCGTGCGCCGTGATGCGCTCCAGTGCATCGGCGGCAACACGAACGCGATTCATCGCTGGGATCACGTTGTCGCGCATGTGAATGGACTTGCTGTGTACGTCATCGCCGCCGAGCTCCATGTTCTGTGCACGTAGCTCAACAATGGCATCACTCAAGGCATTCACGGCACCGGTCATCTCGGTAACCGCACGTTGCACACCCGCAATCTCGACGCCTGTTTCCTTCATTTCACGAAGGTGGCGCAGTGCGCCCGGCAGGATCTGGGTTTGTGCGATCCACTCCGTAGTCTCACCTTCGATGTTCACCGTCTTAAAGTAGAGATCAAAGAAGACTTCCTGACGAGCTTCGAGCTCACGTGAACTGAGCACGTTATACGATGAAAACAATCCTGTGTTTTTTTTGCTATGTAGGTGTTCGATTGCATCGACAGCCGTGCGCAGTCCGAGCAGACCTCGACGTTCTGCTTCCGTGTGCCACGCGCCCGAATAACCGTCACCATTGAAAATGATTCGCTCGTGCTTTGCATAGGTATCCTTCAAGACTTCGAGCAATGCTGCTTCGAAACTCTGCTTCTTCTTCATGCGTGCTTCGATCGTTGTCGAGAGCGCATCAATCGACTCGGCGATGATCGTATTCAGGACAGTGATTGGAAACGACACAGATTGCGAAGATCCAACAGCACGGAACTCGAACTTGTTACCAGTAAATGCAAACGGCGACGTGCGGTTACGATCACTCGCGTGCTGAGGCAGCTTTGGGAGCACTTGTGTCCCAAGACCAAGGAATCCAGACTTCTTTGATCCTCCACCCTTGCCGCTGACGATGCGTTCGTAGACCTCCGTGAGCTGTTCGCCGAGGAAGATCGACATGATTGCCGGTGGAGCTTCGTTGGCACCAAGACGGTGATCGTTCGGAGCCGACGCAACGCAGATTCGCAGCAAGTCCTGATGAAGATCGACAGCACGGATCACCGCTGCACAGAAGAACAGGAACTGCATGTTATCGTGCGGTGTCTCGCCCGGTTCAAGTAGATTCTGTCCGGCGTCGGTTGACATCGACCAGTTGACGTGCTTGCCCGAGCCGTTAACCCCAGCAAATGGCTTTTCGTGCATGAGGCACACCAATCCATACTTACGAGCGGTGGTGCGCAGCACCTGCATCACCAGCTGCTGGTGGTCTGCCGCAATATTCGATGATTCAAAGATCGGTGCGACCTCGAACTGACCAGGAGCGACCTCGTTGTGACGGGTCTTGATAGGAATGCCGAGTGCATAGAGCTGATGCTCTGCGTCGGTCATGTACGTCAGGATGCGATCTGGAATAGATCCGAAATAATGGTCTTCGAGTTCCTGACCACGGGGCGGGCGTGCACCGAAGAGTGTACGTCCGCACATCACCAAGTCGGGACGGCGATAGTAGAACTCTTCATCAATCAAGAAATATTCCTGCTCGGCACCTACGGTAGACTCAACGCGTTGCGATTCCGTATCGCCAAACAATCGAAGTGCTCGAATAGTCGACGAGTGTATCGCTTCCAATGAGCGCAACAAAGGCGTCTTGTTATCCAACGCATCACCGGTCCACGAGGCGAAGGCCGTTGGCACGCACAACGTCGCGCCGTTGCTGTGTCGCATGATGAATGCCGGCGACGTTGGGTCCCATGCGGTATATCCACGAGCCTCGAATGTAGCACGCAAGCCCCCACTTGGGAAGCTCGACGCATCAGGTTCACCCTGAATCAGTTCCTTGCCCGAGAACTGTGAAATCGCCGAGCCATCGCTTGTTGGCATCACAAACGATTCGTGCTTTTCGGCAGTCGATCCCGTCAGCGGCTGGAACCAATGCGTATAGTGCGTCGCGCCCTTCTCCATAGCCCATGTCTTCATCGCCAGAGCAACCGTATCGGAAATTGCCGGATCAAGTACTGCTCCGCGGTCGCGCGTAGCAAGGAGTGACCGCCATACCGGCTTCGAAAGTCGTTGGCGTAACTCCTCCAGCGTGAGCACATCTGTTGCAAAGACTTCTGCAACGACATCCGATGGTGTCGGCACCTGCACGCCGTCAAGACGCCAGTTACGCGCGATCGAGGTCATATCTACGTTCGATGGCATACTGTTAACTCATTCCAAGTAGTGGAAGATTGGTTGTTTCCTTGTGGGTGCTTAGCACAACGTTGGTGAGTGTTTTATTGACACCCTTCCATTGTTGAATTGCCGAGAGCAACTGTTCAAGTGTATTCGTGGTGCGCACACGCACCTTCAAGACATGGGAGGCCGTGCCGGTAATGGCATGGCACTCGAGAATCTCCTTGCGCGTGCGGCACTGACGACGGAATGCGTCGTAGTGGACGCTGGTCTCAAGATCGACGAAGATGAAGGCGGTTACGTCAAATCCGCAGAGCGCAGGATCAAGAACCGTCGTATACTCGCGGATGATGCCTTCGGCCTCTAACTTTTTGACATGCTCACTTACCGTGGGGACCGACGTGCCCAGACGTTCGGCGATTTCGCTCAAACTCAGACGTGCATTCTCTTGGAGTAATGCGCAGATGTCACGATCGAGATCTTTCACCGCAATTCCTTACGTTTGTAACGTTCTGCAGCTACAAACTTAATGTTTCGAAACTAATAGTCACTATCTAATGCGTGCGATTCTTGTCTGGACATGGAGAACAATGATAGCTGGAGTTGTGGGCATCGTAGCGGTGGTTGCAATCTTCCGTGTCATTCCGCCTGCCTTCACACCGCTTATGCTGTGGCGATTCGTGCAGGCTCCGTTTACGGGTATGTCCCTGTTAGTCCGACATCAGTGGGTAGCGGCTGGCGAGGTCAACCCATCCGTTTTTCGTGCAGTTGTTAACTCGGAGGATCGCAAGTTTTACCGACACGGCGGAATTGACTGGGATGCTGTTCGAGCCGCGGAGCGTGCTAATCCTGGACGCATCAAGCGTGGGAAGCCACCACGTGGTGCAAGTACCATTACAATGCAGACGGCAAAGAACGTGTTCTTGGTGCCCTGGCGATCGATGATTCGCAAGGCGTTCGAAGTAGTCTTCGTCTACCTCATTGAGGCAATCTGGGGGAAGCAGCGCATCCTTGAGGTATATGTGAATATGATCGAATGGGGTGATGGCACCTATGGCGTACAACAAGCAGCGCGAAGACATTTTGGCACAACGGCGGCACAGCTCCGTCCGGAACAGGCGGCCCTTCTTGCGGCCGTCCTGCCCAACCCGCGAAAATTCAACGCCGGGAAGCCGAGCCCATACATCAAACGAAAAGCGTCAGGTTCAGTCCGTAAGCGCTTCGTCGGCGGAGCTCGCACGAAGTAGGTCGAGGCATTGCTGCATGTCTGCAGGCATTGGAGTAGCGAACTCCATACGTTCGAGTGTGACGGGATGCGTAAAGGCCAACGATCGAGCATGAAGCGCTTGGCGAGCGATGCTCTTGATCATCAATTGCGCATCGCGTCGATACGAATGGTGCACAGCTTGAAGCGCAGTTTCACGTCCGCCATAATCTGGATCGCCCACGAGAGAGTGGCGTTGGGCAGCCAGATGAACACGAATCTGATGTGTCCTGCCTGTACGGAGAGTACATGTTATCAATGTCGCGCAGAGATAGCGTTCGAGAACAGTGACCTCCGTGGCGGCGTATTTCCCACCACGCTCAACAACTGCACGAAGCTTGCGATCGCGAGGTGACCGTCCGATGTCACCTTCGATCAATTGCGAATCATCCTTGATAACACCCCAGGCCAACGCGATATACTGACGCGACACTGTCCGTGCAGCAAACTGAGTAGCAAGAGCCATGGTCACGTCGTAGGTCTTACCAATAACCATCACACCTGACGTATCACGGTCGAGACGATGCACGATTCCGGGCCGGAGGCCGCTGGCATCAACTTCTGCCTCGCCACCGATGGTAAACTGCATAAACTCATCTTCATCTGAAGATTGATCTTCCTCTCTATCGACACGTTCAACGTCTGGATCGTCCTCGCCCCATGACTCGCGGCGCTTCAACACTGCCAGCGGCACGCGGTAGCCAAGATGCCACAGCACTGCATTGACGAGCGTACCAGAGCGATTGCCGAGACCAGGGTGAACGAGGATTCCAGGGGACTTATTAATAACCATCAGGACATCATCTTCATACAGGATTTCTAGCGGAATGTCCTGCGGGATGAGTTCCAACGGAGGCGGTTTCATGACCGTCACACGAATCACATCGCCTGGACGGATCTTATAGTTTGCCTTTGTTGGACCGTCGTTGACGGTAACAATCCCTGCATCAATCCCCTTTTGCACTCGCGTGCGCGTCGCATGAAGGATACTCTTTGTGATGAACGCATCGAGTCGCTCAGGCTTCTGACGCGACGGTATGACGAACTCATAGGTATGCTCGATTCGATCAGGATAGTTCGGATCGTTGGGATTATGCTGCTGCTCGTTCATTGGATGTTGATGGCAACTTGTTGCCGGTAAAGAGAAGCAGAATCACACCAACTGTCACACACGAATCTGCGATGTTGAATACAGGGAAGTGTGTGTGTATATCGCCAAACCAGGT
>CAMCXP010000128.1 GCA_945883395.1 Melioribacter roseus P3M-2 | reverse complement strand
ACCGCTCTTTCAAGAAACTGAGAATGCTTTCGGCAAACTTGAGTACAATATTGCCCTCAAAACCATCACAAACCACAACGTCGACGGTGCCGGCAAGGATATCACGTCCTTCCACATTGCCAGCGAAGTTGACGCCGTTGGTGCGAAGTAACGCATATGCTTGTTGCGCAACCTCAGTGCCTTTACCAGGCTCTTCACCTACATTCAACAAGCCTACGGTGGGCTTGGTAACGCCATTGATGAGCTGCGTGTACACGCTACCCATAACGGCGTAATCAGAGAGAAACTTTGGCTTACTGTCGACATTGGCACCAACGTCGAGAAGCAAGGTTGGTCTGCCGGTCATTGTCGGTAGGAATGTTCCTATCGTGGGACGGCTCACACCGGGGATGCGTCCACACAGCATCGTTGAAGTTGCCATCACTGCTCCGGTGTTACCAGCGCTTACAAACGCATCTGCCGCGCCCTGGCGCACGAGGTCGAGTCCGATATACAGAGACGAAGACTTTCGCTGTTTTACGATCGACGATGGCTCGTCACCCATACCAACAGCATCGTCGGCATGTACTATCGTTACGCGGGAATGCGAGGCAAACGAACCGAGAGCCGAGACCAGCTCAGGCTGAAGGCCGACAAGGATAAGCTCGATCGACGGCGAACGCTCAAGCGCTTGCAGAGCACCTTGAACTTCGTTGCCGGGCGCAAAATCACCACCCATCGCATCTATAACGATGCGGACGGGGCGGCGCTGTTCGCTGCCGGAACGCTGTTGTGAAACGTCAGTCACGGATGGTCCCCTGTGGGGTCTCCTTCACGTGAAAGCTTAGTCAACAGTGATGATCTTGCGGCCGTTGTAGTAGCCGCATGACGTGCACACAATGTGTGGCTGCTTTGCAGCGCCACAGTTTGGGCACGACATGAACGTCGGCACCGTTGCCTTGTAGTGCGTGCGGCGCTTAGCTCCGCGTGATTTCGAATGGCGTCGCTTTGGATTTGGCATGACTGTACCTCAGGATTTACGTTCGATGGATGTTTTTCAGAGCTTCCCACCGATCATCGACGTCATACGACGGCTGGTCGGCGTCACGCCCCTTTATGCTTGGAAAGATCTCGTCCAGTTCCTTGTCTCGATAAGCCGGTGCGACTCTCCGAACAGGTATGGCAAGGGTAAGCACCTGCCGCACGTCTTCAGCTATGTCGATGGCCTTGTCGTCATCACGAAGTCCGCGGACCTCTTCATCGTCAAGACCTGCAATACGACCACGTTGTTCCGCTGCTAAGGCAGAGTCGACAGCGAATTCAAGGTCAAACGATGCCTCAATAGGTTCGTCGTATTCCTCAAGTGATCGATCACACATCAGCTGTGCCATTGAAGAGGCGATTCCGGATACGGTGTATCGTGCAGCCTTCTTCTCCAGCACTCCTTCAGCCGTAACTTCACCGCGAAATTCCTCGTCTAACCCGGGAACGTCGACGGCTTGGACCGTAACACTGAAGGGATGGTTTCCGTCCCGAATTCCCACGATGGAGATGTCGATCATGGTGACTCGGCATGGCCTAATGTTGACAAGACAACGAAAATACGGCACGTAGCCGTTTTTCCCAAACACCACAGTGGGTTAAATCAGCCGCCGAGAGCCTTGAGGTTCTTCTTAGCGGCCTCATTGTTCGGATTCAGCTTCAGGACTTCCCGATATGCCTTCTTTGCATTGTCAGCATCCTGCATTCCCTGGAAGCCGATGGCAAGGTACAACCAAGCGGTCACTGACTTTGGATCGAGTTCGGTTGCGATCTTACTTCGAGCAACGATACTTGCCCACTCTTTATCTTGAAGCGAGCGGTCATTCAAGCGAGCAATGGCTCCCACGGCAAGCTTACGCTCATCTGGGCTGGTCGAAGTCTTTGCACTTTCGACGATCTCCATGAGCATGGCTTCCCCACGCTGCACGTCTCCGCGGGCTATGTAGGTCTCTCCAAGGCGCGTCCTAGCGTAGGGATATCCTGGCTTGAGTGTGAGAGCTGTTTCATAGGCAACAGCAGCACTATCGAGCAAGCTATCAGCAAAAAAGTTGTTGCCGATGAAGACATGAATCTTTGGATCCAGCGAATCCTGACAATTTGCCAGACGCTTACGATAGATTTCTGTAGATCGAGCGTACATCGCTCGATCCTGCAATAGAATTGCATATCGGAACATAAACGTACACTGCTTTGGATCACGATCTGCAGCCTCTGCCATGACGTTGATGGCGTTGGCAGTGTCCCCGCTGACAACGAGTGCCACACCGTAGAACCAATAATCTGCGTTGTCCCAACGGCTCTTCACCGGTAGTGACTGTGTATAGGCGTTCACGCACTCTTGCCATTGACGTGATGTAAAGCTGCACTTGGCAAGCATCAGCGACACGTGTGGTCGAAGCGAATCGACACGCGATGCGACATCGTCGAGATGGATCTTGGCTGAATCACACTTGTTTTGCTTGAAGTAGGACTCACCGAGATACCATGACGCGAGGTTCTCACCTGTGCCGAGTGGGCGGAGTTCACGATAGCGCAGGAGAGCCTGCGAAGCCTGCGCATAACGTCCAACGAGGTTGAGAATCTTACCTTGCTCGTACCACGCACGAGCATTCTTCGGATCGAGATCAGTCACCTTGTCCCACGCCTCAAACGAGCGCTTGACATACTCAGCCTTGAGCTCTTTATCAGACTCGCGGTTTGCCATTTTCCAATAGCAAACAGCAAGGTTAAAGTAGGCCATCACATACGACGTATCGAGCTTGATTGCCTCTTCATAGTTCTGAACGGCAAGTTCGAACACTGGAAATGGTTTGCTGTTGAAATAGATATTGCCTAGCGCTATGTACGCTGAAGCACTTGACGGATACCTATCACGTGCTGTCGAGGCTACTAACTCAGCAGCCCGAAGACTGTCTGCGGCGACGAGTGCATTAACAAGTTCGAGGCTAACATCAACATCATCCCGCTTCCTGAGGGCCTTACGAAGCATAACAGATGCCTCTGCAGGCTGTCCTGATTCACGCAGCGCTTCACCGTACAACAAGACATGTGCTTCAACTGCATTATCATCCTCGAAGACCCGCCGGGAATAGGTCAGTGCCGTATCAAGAATGTCGAGTTCGAGATAAATCATTGCCGCAACTTCAAGTACGTCGAGATCCTGGGGCGACGCCGACACAGCCTTGCGGATGTGACCGAGTGCTGTCACCCATTCCCGATCCTTCATCGCCTCTTTTGCCTTCGAGAAATCATCTGCGAAGATTGCAGCCGACATCGCAACGAGAATCGTGAGCAGGAGAGCGGAGCGGTGAAACGTGCGGCGTTGCATGGGTGTCCTCATTCGATGGAGCTTGTAAACAGATACGTCGTCGGCGTGCGATATTGCACACCATCATGCGAGCGGCAAAAATAGACACTGAGGTTGTTGTCTCCATGCAATGTTCTCGCGCGTTGCCTGTTTTTCATGTGACGAACAGTCGGACATCAGCGTGTACCATGCTCGACTTAGTCCGGAAGCGTAAGACTGAACTTCCCATATCCGGGCTCAATGCCCACAGCAAGGATTGCCTTCATGACATCGCCATTGCGAGTCATATACTGCATGAATCCAGAGGGAAGATTAAACTGGTTCGGCCGATCCTTCAGGTACATGTAGACCGGAACTGGGAACGGGTACTTCCCCATGATCAGGTAGCTCACATGCACAGGCTTCGGGAACTCATGATCACCCTGTGCGTTCGTATAGCTGAGGCGGATAGCCTTAACTGAGCGGTCCTTTGTAACCTGCGATAGGTATCCAAGACCGAGCATTGCCGGTTCCTTGCGAACTGCGTACGAGACGCTGTCGTAGGACGACACGGACGTGAGCGCACTCCTACTCGGAGCCTTCCCCGCCGTGACAACCTGCACAACATTGGCATACATTGAACCAGTCACACCATGTGCGAGCACAAAGACCGGTGCACGCTTCAGCTTTGGATACTCACGCATTACACCTGCATCGCCGAGTAAGAAGCGCGCAACATGTCCGGCATTCATCGTGTCGTATGGGAACGAGGAGTCTGCAATCACAACGATTGCATCGCGGGCCAGCAAGGTTCGCATGAGCGTATCACCGGGGTCCTGTTGACGCAGCAATAGCTCCTGCTCGGTATAGTCTCGGGCAACAATGGCTGCGCGCTGCTCGTGATTGAGCATGGCGAGCATAGCAGAATCAACATCCATAGGTACGAGTGTAACCTTCGCGTTAGGATGCACACTGTCGTACATCCGCTTCGGTACCTCGAGCATTGTAAGCATGTCTGGATCACAGACAACAGCTACGTTGCCTGAAAGCGCAGTTTCTTGATCAGTCGTGCCCTGCTGCTGAGTCGGAGTGCAGGCAGTGCCTACAATCACGAGGGCAAGGATAGCAGAATAGACGAGATTCATATGTCACACTACGATTGGGTGCGATGCTTCGACAAATACATCGTAAGGCGCAATACGCCGAACAACGTGACGACGGACCCAAAGACTTCTTGAAGTGGCGAGGCAAGACCAGTAAACGGCGGCACGGAAAAGATCAGCAGCACACCAACGACAACAACGACAAAGCGTACGACGATGTTGGCGATATGCATGGGTGTCTTAGCGTAGCGTGAATCGAATTGGTACACGGGCCCACACGCGAACAGCTTGACCGTTCTGCTTGGCTGGTGTGAAGGTCGTTTCCTGAACTGCCTTAACTGCCGCAGAATTGAGTACCTCATTGTCGGACTCAATCACCTGGATCTTCTCAATCCGGCCGTCCTTGCCAATCAGCGCACCAACGAGAACGATACCCTCAATGCCATTGCGTCGCGCCATTTCTGGATACTTCACACGACGTGCGAGAGCACCTTCATCATAGGCGGGCTCAACTTCAACCGAGACGAATTCCTCAATATCAGGTGTGTCTTCGCGGACAACTGCCGGACCGCTCGGAATTTCAGACCACTGTTCGTTTTGATCAACCTTGCGATCGCTAGAAAGAGATTCACCGAGATCTTTCAAGTCGGCAAAGTCCTTCGCGTCAGGTGCAATCTCAGCATCTGGCACCGCAACGGGAGTGCCGGCGCGAGTCACAGTAGCAGGCGGAAGATTCTCTGGTGGAGGTGGTGGCATCTCCTCCTGGTTGTCCGACGGAGGAGGCGGAAGACTCTCGAGGCTTGCACGAGTAATCTTCACCTTCACAATATTCGGAGGTGGAAACAGCCACGCTTCAACATACGGACGAGCGATAGCATATGTAGAGATCAGTAGCAAGAGGACTGCTGTAATACGGAACCCGCGGTACGTATTGCGGCTGATAACATCCTTCAGCTCTACAGCCCCGTAGCGTGCTCCAGCAATTGACGTTTCGAGTGGTATTGAGGCGCTCATAGACCCATCAACTCCTGGG
>CAMCXP010000127.1 GCA_945883395.1 Melioribacter roseus P3M-2 | reverse complement strand
GAGCTCGGAGAATCTTGCGGAGTTTGTGAGTATGACAAACGCCGTTACACGAATGGTGATCAAGCCCGGTGTGGTTAGCGAGCCTGTTGGGATTGACGTTTATGGCAATCGCCTGCTCGTTGGAGATCGTGCAACTGGCAAGATCCATGTGTTTGCTCTTAGCGACACGTCGGCGACACTCAAGGGAGCCATCACTACTGGTGCTACCGCCCTGCACGGAATCACGGTTGGTCCAGACGGACGAATCTGGTTCGTTGACAACGCCCTCGGTACAGTGCGTCGCCTCGACGTGAGTTCTGCTTTGATGATTTCCACGCCGGAACGCGTTCGCACAGTTAATCGACGCGACACACTGCGTGTGACAGTGACCAACGGAATATGGGTGAAGGAAAACCTTCGCCTTCGATATCGGTTCACGCGACATGACGATGGAACGCAAACATCATGGTCGAACACACCAGTGCTTCCCCCACTCGTGGCAGGAGCATTGCAGGATGTCGAGATTCCGGTTCTGATCAACGATAGCCTAAGCGTGTGGACATGTGACGTGTCCATCGTCAATGCCGATGGAAGTGTTGAACGTTCACTGTCAATCACACTCGTCCCACGCAACGTGCGTAAGGCTGTCGTCAATGATGAACTCAACGGTACATTTGACATCGTTGATGCTGTTCGCCAGACTGATCGGCGCGGATATGTCGCAATCCCCTCCGACGTGTTCACTCTGGTGGCCAATGATCTCCCAGTGCTCAAGACTGTGCTTTGGAACGCCGGAAGCGTTGGTGAACTCAGTGAAGTGGACGACGCCGTTGTGCGTTCGCTGCTGACCCGACAAATCGAAGTGTTATTGATCGGCGACGATCCCCTTCTGCTCCGCACCGACCTGCCAGGCTCTACTGCATTTTTCCGCGCGTTTGGTAGCTCTCTACGAGGCGCTGACGCAGATGAAAACGACAACGGACAACGGGTGCTTCGCGGAGTACTCGCCGATCCCGTGACGGCAGGTATGTCGCAGATCGATGTCCAACTCCCGCGTCTCGATCATCATCGCGGTGGCAAGTACGTTCCTAACGTCAAGTTTCTCATCGTCACACCAGCCCGCGGCATGATAACTCGTGCCGATACGGTTGTGTGTGCCGTTCGCAACGAAACCCCTACCTACCGCTCTATCATTCTTGGCGTGAACGCATCCCGCTTTCTTGATGGACAACAGCGCACGCAGATTCTAGATAAGGGGCTGGCATGGCTCGAGGAGTTTGCCAATGCCGACACCATTGATAATCCGACAAGCGTTCCAACCGATGCTCCTGCAACCGAGCAACATCTTCGACTTCATGTCGGAGCGAACCCAGTAACCACAGGCACCACGTGGTATGTGACGTCAGCGTCAGATGTGGTGGTAGACGTGATGCTGTATACCGCTGCAGGACAGCGTGTTCAGACGCTGTTCGAGGGACCAGCACATCAGGCTCGAGGAAGCATGAACGTCGAGCATCTCCCGGCCGGAGCGTATTTTCTTGTCACTCGATCAGACGATCAGGTTGATCACTGCACGATCATCGTACGGTAACACACGTGTCCCCAAACCGAGTTAATCAACGTAGAGCAGCGACCGACGATACCCCCTACATTTTTGGTGGTGATGTCGAGACCGATCTCGCGTTCCTCATCGCCGAGGGGAAAAAACATCTCCAACGATTCAACGTCGACCTCGTTTCGCGCGCGTTTCGTTTTTGTGTACAAGCTCATAAACTTGATGTGCGCGTAAGTGGCGAACCCTACTATACGCATCCGGCCAACGTTGCGCTGATCGTCATACGCGAAATTCCCCTTGATGACGTAAGCGTCGTTGCGGCGCTTCTTCATGACGTTGTTGAGGATACGACGTTCTCAATCAAGGATCTGCGTGCCGAGTTCGGCGCAGAGGTTGCAGATATCGTCGATGGTGCAACCAAGATCTCAGACGTCTTCAAGAGTCGCGAGATCACGCAGGCGGAAACGTACCGCAAGCTGCTCCTCTCGCTCGTCAATGATGTCCGCGTCATCCTGGTAAAGTTTGCTGATCGCCTGCACAACATGCGAACGATTGATTCGCTTTCACGTGAACGCCAGGCGCGCATGGCTCGCGAGACGATGGAGATCTATGCGCCATTTGCCCACAGGTTCGGACTTGGCAATATCAAGTGGGAACTTGAAGATCTCTCATTTAAAGTCTTGCACCGGGATGCGTACGACGACATCAAGCGTCAGCTTAATACTACTCGCGAAGAACGCGAGGACTTTATTGAGCGGTTTAGCAAGCCAATAGCGGAGAAGCTCGCCGAACATGACGTGATGTTTGAAGTTAATGGTCGACCGAAGCATCTCTACTCCATTTACAAGAAGATGATCTCGCAGGGCAAAGCAATCGATGAGCTGTTTGATCTCTTTGCAGTGCGCATCATCCTCGACACAGAAGAAAACAACGATTGCTTCCTTGCCTACGGTATCGTCAGCGAGATCTATCGTCCAGTTCCGGAGCGTTTCAAAAATTACATCAGCGTTCCGAAGAAGAACGGTTATCAATCGCTCCACACAACAGTCATCAGCAACGACGGTAAGCGCGTCGAAATTCAGATTCGCACACGGGCGATGCACGACTTTGCTGAGCGTGGAGTTGCAGCTCATTTTCGCTACAAAGCCTCAACAGGCGGCACAGCCTCGTGGGTTGATTCGACCGATCTGGAAGACTGGGCAAACTGGGTACGTGATGTGTTTGAGAATACCGGTGAAGAGGCCGCTCAGGAGCTCATGGAGAGCTTTAAGCTCAATCTCTATCAAGATGAGATTTATGTGTTCACCCCAAAGGGCGACCTGCGTATTCTTCCCAAGGGTGCTACCCCTATCGACTTTGCGTTCGACATTCACTCGCAGGTTGGCGCGCGGTGTATCGGTGCAAAGGTCAACGGGAAGATTGTTCCGCTCGACTATACGCTCAATACTGGTGATCAGATCGTTATCCTCACGTCAAAGAACCAGACGCCCCATCGAGACTGGGAACGCATTGCTGTAACGCACAAAGCAAAGGCCGATATCCGGCGCATTCTCAATGAGGAACGCCGCGTCCGTATCCAAGAGGGTCGCGAGGTGTGGGAAAAGCGTGCAAAGAAGCTCGACCTGCATGTGAACGATGATGCGCTCGAAAAACTGGTGATTGGGCTTAAGTATGACAGTCGAACGGACTTCTTTGTAGCTCTTGGCACGGGAAGGCTCAGTCCGGAAGCCGCAGGAGATATGATTCAGGAGGCGCTTCGCCCAGCTGCACCTGCAGACCACACGCAGCATCAAACGCGTTCTGGACCATCCTTGAGCGACTCCGTTCGTGATCAATCCAATGGCATCCACATTGTTGGAGACACCAATCCGAGCTCTCGCATCTTGTTCTCGTATGCTCGATGCTGCAACCCTGTTCCCGGGGATGCGATCATCGGCATCGTTACCATCGGCAGTGGAATCAAGGTACACCGTGCTAGTTGTCACAACGTAACCAACTTGCAAGAAAAACTGCAGCCACGATTGGTAGATCTAGCGTGGCCGTCGTCTCAGGACGGACAGTTTCTCGCCGCTGTTAAGGTCACCGGTGATGATCGCCCAGGCATGCTGAATGACATCACAAGCGCTGTGATTGGGGTGCAAAAGACCAATATCCGTGGTGTCAACATTGACGCGTTTGATGCCAACTTCGAGGGCATCCTTACCGTGTACGTTACCGATACCGACCACCTCCAGAAAATCTTTGAAAAACTGAAGAAGATCAAGGGTGTGCACTCCGTTGATCGGTTTGAGGGCTGAACCCCTCGCTACGCCCATCCAATTCGTATATTTGGCAGCATTCATTTCACTTCCACTTCACGGATCACTCGCAGTGAGTTTACAGTCGCTTCTGTTTGCCGTGTTTGCAATCGGGGCCATTGCTTCGGCAATTGCAACTATTACACGCAAGAACCCAGTGGCCTCTGCCATGACGCTCGTGGCGCACTTTTTCATGCTAACGGGTCTGTACCTTACGCTTGAGGCACAATTCGTTGCCGCTGTGCAGGTTCTGGTGTACGCCGGAGCAATCATGGTGTTGGTGGTCTTCGTGATCATGTTGTTGAATGTTGGACGCGAATCGCAGGCCTCCGGTGGTCGACCTCTTCGGACAACGCTTGGCACACTGCTGGCCGTCCTCCTTGTTGGTATGATTACTATTACTCTAGCTGCACGCCCAACAGGTCTGAACCAGCTTGCCGCCAACGCAACAACGATTGGAACAACCGAGGCGATTGGCCAATCACTCTTTACGACATACCTCTTTCCTTTCGAGGCTGTGTCGCTCCTGCTGCTTGCCGCGTTGATCGGTGCAGTGATTCTTGCCAAGCGCCACGTTCAGGAAGGGTAATCCATCATGCTCCCAACTTCGATTCCACTCGACTACTACCTCATCCTTTCAGCGCTCCTGTTTGTGACGGGCGTCATTGGTGTTGTAACACGTCGCAATGCAATTGTCATCTTCATGTCGCTCGAGCTTATGCTCAACGCTGTGAATCTCTCGCTCGTGGCGTTCTCATCCTTTCTGGGTGATATAGCAGGCCAGATGTTCGTGTTCTTCATCATGGCAGTTGCCGCTGCAGAAGCCGCGGTTGGTCTGGCTATCGTGCTCTCGCTCTTCCGCAACAAACAAACTGTATACGTTGACGAAGTCAACATCATGAAGTGGTGATCCTATGAAAATTCTTCTTGCCCTGGCTTCGATACTCGTGCTGGCGACTGCCTGCACAACTACAGAGCCTGTCGATCCTGTGGCCGAGCTACTAACGATGCAACAGCTGACAATGTCACCAGGATATTCGTGGTTCATGGCGGAGATGGATTCGTACTTGCCGAAGCAAACGGTGCTCGATGATATTGCAGTAAGCATGACGCAAAACACGAATCGTCGCGTGTGCATCTTTGTCAAGCCCTCGTGCTCATGCCGTGGCACGCAGCGTCTATTCCCACAAATCGTCAAAGCGCTTGTGGCTGCAAAGGTTGATATGAACCGCGTTGAGATCTGGTCGATGCGCGCTGCAACGGATACGCATCCCTATCAGTCAATCATCACGATCGGCGAACTTCCTACTATCTATGTGGTCGAGAACAACGCTGTGCGGTCGATGGTCAGTGACAAAGAGTATGTCGACACTAACGCTGCGGAACTCATAGCCAACGCCGTTCGCGACTAAGTCCTCGACCCGACACCGTACAACGCCATTGCCGAACCCCATCGCATTGTAGCGACGGGGTTCGTTACGTTTAGGGCTCGGACTTCAGTGTCGTAGCACGAATTTTTGAATATCTTTGTCACCCGTGAGCAAGCGTGGCGGAACTGGCAGACGCACTGGACTCAAAATCCAGCGGGCTCAAACCCGTGCGGGTTCGACTCCCGCCGCTTGTACATCCTTCATGAAAAAAGCCCCTGATACATTGTATCAGGGGCTTTTTGGTA
>CAMCXP010000126.1 GCA_945883395.1 Melioribacter roseus P3M-2 | reverse complement strand
GCTCAATTGCTCGGATCCAGCCTTGAAGACCTCGTAGTTCGAATTGCGCAGCACGATGAATGTGCCAAAGAACCCCGAGAAGAACATGAGTTCCGATGCGAGGAAGGCCCACATCACAAGCTTGCCACTGGCAATCTTGGTAACGGGCTCGTGAGAGAGATTCAAGGCAGAAGACATTCGTTCACCCTATAGTTGATCATTGTTTGTCAAGAAACATGAGAAGCACCAAGCCCATCAACACTGCATACGACGTCAGAAGAACACGTCGTGCAGCGCCGGCATCGGCGTTCGCTCGGAATCGGATGCTCTCCACCACAAGCCATGCGCCGAGCAGACCTGCTCCAATAAGATAGAGGTAGCCAGTGGCACCTAGTAATGTGGGAACCACAGCAGCTGCAAGCGTAAGAACGCTTGTGAGAATCATTTGCAAAGCAAGCGTCGATCCGGTTTCATCAGAGATCGAACGCAGGACAACTCCCCCGGCACGGTAGTCCGTGCGATACATCCACGAGAGTGCGTAGAAATGTGGAAGCTGCCAGAAGAAGAGTATGACGAACAAGGCAACTGCCATGGGATCGAGCGTTCCGCGAACGGCAGTCCATCCGCCTGCAAATGGAAGCGCGCCAGGAATTCCACCGACGATCACAGCAAGCGATGACCGCTGCTTCATTGGCGTGTAGACCGCTACATAGAACAACCACGTCGCGATAGCCATACCGAGCGTCAGGAAGTTGGTTGTCGCTAGAAGCACAGCTCCAGCGATGGTCAATACGGCAGCGAAGATGCTCGCATGAGTTGTCGAAACAAGCCCAGACGGAATCGGACGTGATGCGGTGCGCTTCATGCGAGCGTCGACGTCCTTTTCCATGATGTGGTTCACAACACAACTGCCACTACTAATCGCGAGTGTTCCAACAAGAGTGTTGACTGCATGGAGCCAGTTTCCACTTGTTGTGGCATACGACACCAAGTCCGTCGGAATAGCGAGATAGTACCCCGTGAGCGTTGTCATCGCAACCATCTGGCTGATACCAGGCTTAGTCAACTCATAGTATTGACGCACGATTGAGTCGGACGCTACGCGTTCCGTCATAGGGAGTGCCTCGGTCTCGTGCATCGCCACGGTCAGTGTCCTCCCTGCTCAACGAACGTACCCGCCGACGCAGGAGCGTGAGCGGTTGCCGTGCGACGACGTATGGAGAACATGAGGACGCTGTTCGAAACAAGCAATGCAACGCCAACCATGACGTGCATCGTTGTAACGAGCTCACCGCGGAAGGTCCAGAGAATTCCAGCCCCAAGAGCTATTTGCACTACGACGAGTGCGGCAACAACAACACCGAGGTTCTTGAAGAGACGCACGGGAATGTGTCGAAGAGAGATGGCCTGTGCCAAGATGAACAATGCAACGACATAGGCGGTGCTTCGATGAAGGAAGTGCACGACGATCTGCGTCTGCTGCCACATTTCCTGCGACGGGAAGAACGCATCATCAGTCCAATGCGGCCATGTAACGCTCGCACCCCATGCATCCATGTGACGCGTCAACGCCCCAAAGAAGAATTGCAGAAGTGTGATGGCCCATGTAGCAGTCACTAACCGCTGAAGGCTCTGCGACGGCGACCATGATGTGCGCACGCGCTCCCATGTGGGTGACGTTAGCAGCGCTATCCCGATGGCCATCATAAAGAAGATTTCTGCAAGCACACCGTGCGTTGTGGATGTCCAGTCTGGAAGGTTGTTCCGAACAGTATAACCACCGAACGAGCCCTGCAAACACACTCCAACAAATGCCGCCACCGATAACCACATGGCACGCAGCTCGTACTGAGCGCGCAAGGCAATAATCAAGAATGCAACGAGCAATACGCCAAGCACAACCATGAACGACTCCATAATGCCCGCTGGCATGTGGTTGAGTCCAAGGATTGCCGTGGCAACCGTTCCAAACACTACAGCTACCAACAAGCCAATGCTCAGGTGCGGACGTTGTGAACGAGGCGTTGCACGGATGCTCAGAACGAGCAGGAGTGTCGTCACCATACCAACGATGCCTGCGAGCAAACGATGACCATGCTCCCAGAACTTGTCCTTCGCCCAGAGCCACTCCGATGGTGCATACGTTACCATTGGTTCGAGGTTGGATGTCGGCCAGTCTGGAAACGCCATGCCACTGCGAGTTGTGTTCACGTGCCCGCCCCAGACGATCAGTCCGAAGGTAAGGACGCATAGCACAATCGCAACGCGATGGATCGCACGCACAGAATTCTCCTGAACCATTGATGATGTAGACGACTGCATACATCGCACCTGACGAGCAGTCAATCGATTATTAGTGTGCGCCGAAGGTCTTCGCATCGTCTGTTACAGCTACGGTGTGGTGCGTTACGCTTACCGAAGCACCCTTTTCCCACTGTGGCCAGTAATCGTCTTCACGCCCTTCAACACCGAATTCGTATGGACCACGGTACACCGTGATGTCCATGTCGAAGTTTCCGTGTCCAGGATGCTCCGGTGCCGCCCACTCAAGTGTGTTAGCCTTCCATGGATTGCGCGGAGCCTTCTTGCCCCACTTCATCGACCAGAGAATGTTACCAACAAGGATCAGCTGCGAGAAGCCAAGTGCAATCGCACCAATCGTGACCACTTCGTTCACACCACCCAGCCCCTTGAGGAAGTCGTACACGTTCGGATCGTAGATACGACGCATGTGACCACCAATACCGAGGATATGCATCGGGAAGAACGTAAGATTGAATGTCACGAACGTCCAGAAGAAGTGACGTCGACCCCACGTTTCGTTGAGCATCTTACCGAACATCTTCGGGTACCAGTAGTAGATACCTGAGAAGATTCCGAAGAGCGATCCACCGAAGAGCACATAGTGGATGTGTGCAACGATGAAGTACGTGTCGTGGATGTAGATGTCGACCGGAGCTGATGCCATGAAGACGCCCGACAGCCCGCCGATGATAAACATTGATACAAAGGCCAATGCATTGAGCATGGCTGCTGAGAACTGGATATTGCCACGCCAGAGCGTACCCAACCAGTTGAACACCTTGATCGATGACGGTACGGCGATCACGATGGTCGAAAGCATGAACGTGGTGCCGAGCAGAGGATTCATACCCGACTGGAACATGTGGTGACCCCACACGATGAAGCCGAGGAATGCGATACCGGCAATAGCGAATACCATCGCCTTATATCCGTAAATGGGCTTGCGTGCGAATGTCGCCATCACGTCAGAAACAATACCCATCAACGGCAGGATCATGATATACACGGCTGGGTGCGAATAGAACCAAAACACGTGTTGGAACAAGATCGGTTGTCCACCACCGAAGTACGTGGAGTTCGTGACCAGATTATCGGGCAGGAAAAAGCTCGTGTGAAGGAAGTTGTCCATGAACAACATCGCCAGACCAGCGGCAAGAACAGGAGTTCCAAGCGTGATGATGATGGCTGTGATGAAGAGTGCCCAAACCGTGAGCGGCATGTCAAACAACTTCATTCCCTTAGCACGCTTGTTTAGGACTGTTGCTACGTAATTCACAGCACCCATGATGGACGAGAAACCAACAAGGAACACGCTGATGGTCCATAGCGTCTGACCGGAGATCGTAAATGTTGCGAGCCCTATCTGCGCCGAAAGCGGCGGATAGCTTGTCCAACCTGCTGCTGCATATCCGGTTTCCGTGAAGAAACCAGCCATCATGATCAGTCCGGCTGGTGGAACCAACCAGAACGACCACATATTCAGCTTCGGCAACGCCATATCGTCCGTGCCGATCATCAAAGGAATACAGAAGTTTCCAAACATGCCCACAGCAAACGGGATGACCACGAAGAAGATCATGATCGAACCGTGCATTGTCAGCAACTGGGCGTAGAACTCGGGTGAGATCACACCGTTTGTTGCCCATGACGCCGGGAGAATGTCGCCAATGATTGGCACGGCCTGACCCGGATATGCCAACTGCCAGCGGATGAACAGGGCGAATGCACCGCCGACGAACAAGAAGAAGAGTGACGAAAGCATAAACTGCTTCGAAATCACCTTGTGGTCGGTCGAGAAGACATACTTACGGTACCACGGAAGATCGTGGTGGTGCTCGTGCTCGTGATCATGGCCGTGTTCTGCGGCTGATCCGTGCTGGAGTGTTGATGTGCTCATACGATGTTGCTCCTAGGTCGAATTCGTTAGCGAAGTGATGCGACAGCTGCCGTATCGGCGGTCGCGGTTGGTGCAGGTTGAGGTGTCCGTGCAGCTTTCACCTCGGCATTACGTGCGTCGAGCCACTTGTCATAGTCTGTGCGGCTCATTACCTCATACTCGGCACGCATGCCGTAATGACCGCCTCCACACAACTCAGCACAAGCGAGCTCGTACTTCCCTGTCTTGAACAGGTTGTACCAGATCGTCATCCATGTTCCCGGCACGACATCCTGCTTCACACGAGCGTGTGGAAGAAAGAAGCTGTGCAATACATCAATCGAAGATCCGCGCATGACAACGTTTGCGTTGACAGGCACGACAAATTGATTTTCTGTAACAACATCATCGAACCCTGAAGGGTCCGCTGTGTCACGTCCGAATGGATTGGTCGCGCTCATCAATGAGCGAGCAGTGCGGTCGTTGTGGGCGTTGCGTCCAAACGCACCATCGGCACCCGGGTAGAGGAAGACCCAACCAAACTGCTTACCAAGAACAAGAATCTCGACGTCCGCAGAAGGCACCCTCTTGGAGTACTTTGTTCGTTCCCAAATGTCGTCAGAATACAGACCAATGGCGGCGAACAACAGCGTTGGAAGCACCGTCCAGGTGATTTCCACAACGTTGTTTCCGTGGTAGTTATACCCTCTGCGGTCAGGGCTGTAGCGATATTTCACAAGGAAATAGCCCATCACACCGAAGGTCAGGAAGAAAATCGCTACACTGACCCAATAAATGATCGCGAACAGACTGTCAAGCTCTTGCCCAAACGTGGAGATGTTCTCTGGGAACCACGCGAGCATGTCGAAGACGCTGAAGAAACCGTCCATAAATGAGAACTCCAGTGAGAATTTATTTGACGTGGTAGGTTACTGAAGCAACTCTGCTTCAGTGTATGGCACTGCCCTGCTGGCAGTTGCTTCACGCACGGCCTTCACTTCGTCGGCCGTGACGGCTGCTCCCGAATTTCCAAGTGATGAGGAGCGCACATAGGTCAAGACATCTGCGATTTCTTGGTCGCTCAGTGACTTCCAAGATGCCATAGCATTGTTGTAGGCCACTCCCTGACGCTCGATTGGTCCACGGAAACCGTGAAGCACAATGCGAATCGGGTACGTAGGATCGCCATTTGCGATTTCTGACCCTACAAGCGGAGGGTAGTTTCCAGGAACACCCTTGCCTGTTCCTTGGTGACACGTCGCGCACTTACGCGAGTAAACAGCCTTGCCGGGTCCGCCAGCATCAGCCGTTCCGGCCGCTTCTTTCGCAGCAGCATTCGGATCTACCCACACGGGGTCATCCTGGAACTTGGTGAAGAAACCATCGATGTTGCACGCTGTAAGTAGCGTGGAAACTAGGAGTGTCATAACGACACCAAGTGTGCGTCGACCAACCATCTGCATGTTCACCAACCTCGTGTGTAAGACGTTTTCAGCCGAATCCTCCAAAGTTA
>CAMCXP010000125.1 GCA_945883395.1 Melioribacter roseus P3M-2 | reverse complement strand
GATCTTCGTTACGATAGGCGTCAACCATCCGCTTAAGTTCGTCTGCGTCTTCGTCTGCCGTATCTCTGGCAATACGCCTTAGACCCTCAACACCCATGGTGTCGAGTACTTGGATCTGCTCCGACACGTACTCCAATCCAACCACGTTTCGGTGTCTTCGTTTGGCCAGGTTCCAGAGAAACACATCCATTGCCTCGGGTGCAGTTGCTTCTTGCTGACCCATTGCGAGCAGTGCTGTGAGCGCGCCCGGCTTCATGCGGGGGATCAGCGCTGATATTCCTGGCATTCGTTTGTCCACGAGTGTCATCAAGCGTCGAACGGTTGGCGTGTCGAGGTCGTCGTACAGTGAACCAGTCGAGCGCATGATGACACCAGGGTTCATCATGATCTTCTGGGCAGAGTCCAGGTGTAATTCTGCTGCAAACGTCGTGCATGTGTGAAGGAGCGTCAGCACTGTATCGCGTTGGCGGAAGACCGTCGAGTCCTGGAGGTGAATTGTCCCAAATATGTAGCTTGTGTGCGACGATGATGGACGCGAGACCTTCCACAATAAACTCTGATCTTCAGCGGTCTGTGTATCTGTTGTGATGCTGAGCATCATGAGCAACATGAGCAACACGAGCATTGGCAGTATCTTGCGACGTTGTGACATGTACTTGAGGGACCTAGAGTGACGCGTATCATGCAAAGATCGTTGATTGTGCTCATTCTGACTCTGTGTGTGAGTCAGGTGAGTGTTCGCGCCCAGGCCGATCCACAGAAGGCAGACGACGAGGCCGGAAAGGCTCTCGATTTCATGGATCGAAACCTTCCCGAGAGCGCAATACAGGCGTGGGATCGAGCACTTGCGCTTATGCCAAACTATCGGCCATACATGTATGAGAAGGCTGTGTGTCTCTCCATGGCAAAGCGGTTTGACGAGGCAATTACAATCCTGAGTCCGATCTATACCGACACCAGTCTCAAGGATCGAGGATATCAGCTGTTAGGTGCGTGCTATGATGAACGTCAGGACACCGCGTCCTCGCGTCGGATCTATCGCGAAGGTCTTCAGGCGTACCCAACATCTGGGCGACTCCATTTCGAAATGGGACAGCAGTACTATGTTGCCCTTGATCGCACAACCGCTCATCAATGGTGGGGTAAGGGTACGCAGGCCGACCCAGCCTACGCGAAAAACTACTACTGGTTGGCCAAGTCGTTTTCCCAGACGAAGGACCTTCTCTGGGGGATCTTCTATGCAGAGCTGTTCCTCAACCTCGAGCGGAACACCCAGCGTACAGCCGAGATGTCGCAACTCTGTTTTGAGATGTGGAATAAGGCCTTGAAGATTGGTGATCCTAACGACCCAGTCAATTTCTGCTCGGATGACGTGCTTGAGCAGACTGATCGGCGAGGCCCCAACGTGATGTCGTTTCCAGTGGCATTTGAATACACCATGGCGCTCGCAGCCATAGTCGTTACACCCAAGGATACTGTCACGCGACGCCTGTCCATTGAGCAGATGATCGATCTCCGGTATGCCTTCACACGAGCTTGGGGCAAGTCAGGCCTTGACACGGTGCATCAGAACGACGTACTGCGTTGGAACATCGAGCTTCAACGAGAAGGGAAACTCAAGGACTACCTCTGGTGGCTCTATGCCTACGGTGACAAAGTCGAGATGAATCGGTTCTTCCGCAAGAACGAACAGCGCTACGACACTTTCCTTGTATGGTTCGGGGAGAACGGATTATCGTTCCGTAAGCCCCTTTGCGTGGGATATCGTTGCCCATAACCCCGAAAACGGCGTATATTCGTAGCTATTCTTTACATCTCAGCACCCGTATGGAAATCCTCCTCATCTCGATCGCACTGATCGCCGCAATTCTCCTCATCCTCGTCGTGATGGTTCAGCCTGGCAAGGCCGACATGATCTCTGGAATGGGTGGGTTCGGTGGCCAGATGACAAACCTGCTCGGCGTGCGACAGTCGCGGAACGTTCTGCAGAACGCAACCATGGTTCTTCTTGGCGGACTTGTCCTGATCGCGGTCGTCGTGAACAAGTTCTTTCTCGCGTCCGATAATGCTGGCGGCCCTGTTCCAGTGACGCAGGGTGCGGAGATTCCGCAGACGGCGCTTCCAGCTGCACCGCAGCCTGTGACGCAACCTGCGCAGCAAGCTCAGCCAGCTCAGCCAGCAGCTCAGCCAAAGTAATTCATCCCAGCGGCAGTGATCGAAGGCGTTCCAGTGGGGCGCCTTTGTTGTTTCAGAACCATCCTTCGAGACACACACCATGAGCAACCTCATTGGATCACCGATCGAGCACGACCTTGTCTTTGAGACGAATGCAGATGTCAATAAGAATCTTTCGCGTGTAGTTCAAGCCAGAGCCAACACCGTGATGCTAGGCGGCGGTGTCAAGGCAATTGAACGCCACAAAGCAAAGGGAAAACTCACTGCCCGCGAGCGAATTGATAGGCTTGTTGATGCTGGATCGTCATTTCTCGAGATTGGTCTCTTCACCGCGTTTGACATGTACCAAGCAGAAGGCGGTTGCCCATCGGCAGGTGTTGTGGCAGGTGTAGGCATTATTCACGGTCGTGAATGTATGATCGTTGCCAATGATGCTACAGTGAAAGCTGGTGCGTGGTTCCCGATGACGGCAAAGAAGAACATGCGTGCGCAGGAGATTGCTATCGACAATCGCCTGCCGATCATCTACCTCGTGGATTCCGCTGGCGTGTATCTACCATTGCAGGATGAGATTTTTCCTGACAAGGAGCATTTCGGACGGCAGTTCCGCAACAACGCTGTGCTGAGTGCTATGGGAGTACCGCAGATCGCAGCCATCATGGGCCCCTGTGTAGCTGGTGGTGCGTATCTACCGATCATGAGTGACGAAGCGCTGATTGTCAATGGAACAGGTAGCGTTTTTCTTGCGGGTCCGGCCCTTGTAGAGGCAGCAATCGGCGAGAAGACCGAAATCGAGCCACTGGGTGGCGCAACGATGCATAGCACGGTAAGCGGTGTTATCGACTATAAGGTTGAGTCAGACGACGAGGCGCTGGCAACGATTCGATCACTGATTGATAAGTTCGCACCTTCAAAGGGGAAGGCAGCGTTGTTCTCACGCGTTGACGCCGTTGCACCTCTTCATGATCCGGAGGAGATTCTCGGCATCATGCCTGCCGATCGGGCAAAGCCGTATAAAACACGACAAATCATCGCGCGCCTAGTCGATGGGTCGCAATTCGATGAGTACAAGGCTGGCTTTGGTCAGACTATCCTCTGCGGATATGCGCGCATTGATGGTTGGGCTGTTGGTATTGTTGCGAATAATCGCGAAATCACGCGGTCCGGTAAAGGCGAGATGCAGGTTGGCGGCGTGATTTATTCCGATTCCGCCGATAAGGCCGCACGCTTTATTCTCAACTGCAATCAGCGTGGTATTCCGCTGGTGTTCCTCCAGGATGTTACCGGATTCATGGTTGGAACGCGTGCAGAGCAAGGTGGCATCATTAAGGACGGTGCAAAGCTTGTGAATGCCGTTGCAAACAGCGTGGTGCCGAAGTTCACGATCATTATGGGCAATTCCTATGGTGCCGGGAATTATGCTATGTGTGGGAAGGCGTATGATCCACGATTCATATATGCATGGCCAACGGCACAAATCGCTGTGATGGGTGGTTCACAAGCGGCAAAAACACTCCTGAGCATACGCGTAGCATCGCTTGAGAAAACGGGTGAGAAGCTAACCCCGGAGCAACAACAAACAATGCTCAACGATATCCAAGCGAAGTATGATGCAACAACAACACCGTTGTATGCTGCGTCACGTTTGTGGGTTGATGGCATTATCGATCCAACATTGACACGCGATGTGATTTCACGCGGTATCGCTGTGGCGTCGCATCAAGGGTCGCTCCCAGAATGTAAGAACGGCGTGTTCCAGGTGTAAGGTGGAAGAACTCAAGCGACTATTGGGGGCTGATCGCGTACGTACATCGTATGTCGATCGCCTTGCGTTTGCTCATGATGCATCGTTGTACCGGATTGTTCCACAAGTAGTGGTCCGACCAGCAACACCGGAGCATGTCACATCACTCCTGCGATGGTGCACAAAGAATGCGTCGGCCGTTACCTTTCGTGCTGCTGGCACAAGTCTGTCGGGGCAGGCGCTTTCACATAAGGTCCTAGCAGACCTTTCACGTGATTGGACGCGCTGTGAGGTGCTTGACAACGGCGCGCGTGTTCGGATGCAACCAGGTATCACTGGCGCTCGTGTGAACGCTATGCTACGTGCGTACGGCACAAAGCTCGGACCCGACCCAGCATCGATCATTGCTGCAATGATTGGTGGTATTGTTGCCAACAATGCATCTGGCATGTGCTGCGGAACCAAGCATAACTCGTACAACACGCTAGATGCCATGGAGTACCAACTTGCCAGTGGACTCCGAATCAATACTGCCGACCAGCGTGCAGATCAGATTCTTGCAACGCTGGCACCAGCAGTCCACCGAGGGATTGCCGCACTGAGGGACAACGTGCGAGCCAATGCCGAGCTGGTTGCTACAATTCAACGGAAGTACGCCATCAAGAATACGATGGGGTATTCGCTGAATGCCTTCCTCGATGAAGATCAGCCGTCGCGCATCATAGCGCGATTACTCATCGGGAGCGAAGGCACACTCGGATTCATTGAAACTGTGACGCTGCGAACGATTCCAACTGCACGCTCCATCTGGACATCGATCATCTCGTATGCAACACTTGATCAAGCAGCAGAAGCAGTAGAGGTTTGGCGTGATCACGGCGCAGCTGCGATTGAAATCATGGATGATGCATCGTTGCGATCTGTCTCGAAGCTGCCGCATACACCACACTATCTGCGCACCGTTCGTGATGGTAGCGCGGCCCTGCTTGTGGAGTTTCACGATATCGAGCCTCCGTCTGTTCTTGGCGTGCACTGGGCAACAGCGCCGTCCGAGCAAGCAATCCTGTGGAAGGTCCGTAAGGGGCTAATGCCCACCGTTGGTTCGATGCGGCCCGCCGGAACCACCATGATTAACGAGGATATTGCAGTTCCTCCATCATCACTTGCATTGCTTATCAAGGATGTGCAAGCGTCATTCCGCGAGTTCAACTACCACGACGCCGTAATATTTGGTCATGCCAAGGATGGCAACATTCATTTCGTCGTACATCAAGCATTTACGTCGGATGCAGAGACGCAGCGCTACGATCGCTTTATGCGTAGGATTGCCGAGATTGTTGTTGACCGCTACCAGGGCTCACTTAAGGCAGAGCATGGAACTGGACGGAACATGGCACCCTTTGTCGAACAGGAATGGGGAAGTGCAGCCGTTGACGTGATGCGCTCGGTGAAACAGCTGCTCGATCCGAATGGGATTCTTAATCCCGGAGTTGTGCTGAATGATGATCCCACGGTTCATCTGCAGGATATCAAGCCCGTGCCTGAGCTTCGCGATCCAATGGATCCGAATGTTCGTCCGAACGAAGACCTCTGTATTGAATGCGGATTCTGTGAGCATGTGTGTCCAACACGCGCTCATACCCTTACACCACGCCAGCGGATCGTCCTGCAGCGCGAGCTATTGTTGCATGCTGATCAAGCAGACATTCGTCGTGAGATCGAACGCTCATTTGCATACGACGGCATTGCCAGTTGCGCTACCGACGGCATATGTGCGACCGTGTGTCCGGTGGGTATCGACACCGGCGAT
>CAMCXP010000124.1 GCA_945883395.1 Melioribacter roseus P3M-2 | reverse complement strand
TGAGATCGCAAGCGTGTATGCACAAGACCGTCAGCGTCGCGATACACTGGCAACGGCGTTGCAAGGTTTGGTACAAATAGAAACGGCTCCCGTGGAACGGGAGCCGTCGATGATTCTCGAGGAATGGTAAGGGGCTTTACAGCGCCTTGTAGATGGCAGCCCGGAAACCCTCTTTCGATTGCATTCCGACAATCTTTTGAAGAATGTTGCCTTGACGATCGATGATGAAGCTCGTTGGGATCGACTGAATGCCGCCATACGCGTCGGCAATCTTTAGATTGTCAATGACGTTGACGTAAGGAATACCCATTTTCTCGACGAACGTCTTAACGTTCTGGAGGCGCGGCTCCTTTTCATCAAGGCTCACACCAACAATCATCACACCCTTTGATGCCATTTCCTGCGACAACGCGACGAGGTCTGGTAGCTCGCGTCGACAAGGTCCACACCATGTAGCCCAGATATTGAGCAACACTACTTTACCCTTGGTGAGCTCGGAGAACGATATCGACTTTTGACCATCTTTCCACGTAAACTCAACAGCCTTGTTCGTGCCGCGAGGCGTGACTTGATCCACAAGAAACACCTGGGCAGTGGACGTTGTAGCTGGAACCGCGCGACCGGCTGATGTGAGAGATACGGCAGCAATGGTGCATGCTACGAGTGCGAGAGCAAGCAGTGTCTTCATTACAGTGTCTCGAGACGGAATAGTGCAGAAAATTCATGTGTCGGCATATCACAGACGGCCGTGCACATTACATTATTGCTCTTCCATACAAATAGTGTGCCGACATTGTCGCGCTCTTCCCAGTGCCAACGACTTTGTTCGACGTCTTGACGAATCGCCTGATCAAGCTGAACACTGCCATCAACCACGTCGTTGTTGTCCGCTTCAAGCAAATACACCGTCTTCGGACCTGCAGCGTACACAAGCTGTGCGCATTGCTGGCCATTAATTTCTACAACGCTTCCGCCGCGCAACGTCGCGTCGAGCTGTGGGAAGAACACCGGAAAATCAACACCTTTTGAAACAAAGTAGGTACGCAGCTCATCCTGACTTGCTGTCTGCCGTTCTACCGTGAATGATCCGTCGATGACGTCCCCGAACGAAGCGTAGGCAAGAGAGGCCAACTCAGTGTCGCTCGGTGTGGGACTGCGAACAAGCACCAATGCGGAGAGTGCCACCACTACCACGGAACCTATCACAACCAAGCCCCGCGCAACGCGCGGTGTTGCAAACAACCATTCGAATGCAGACGCTAGCGTCCAGCCCCGACGTGCATGACCACGTTGCATTGCCCCTTGATCAACTTCGTCAAGGCTGCGACCAACACGCAGGCTAAGTTCATTCGGAACGCCTGCTCGTAGCGAATCAGCTCGTTGTCGAACTAACCGTCGAGTAGCTTCCTGGAGAGCAAGTTCGCGGCGCGCTGACGCACTCGAATAGAGCGCCTGTTCAAGCGCGTTGCGTTCCGATGGGTCAAGCCGCTCACCATCGGCAAATGCACTGTAGAGTGCGTTAAGTTCATTTCCGGTTGTCATTCCGGTGCCCTCTCGTCTGAAACATGCAACTCACTGTCACGATCACTCTCGGGCGGAATCTCGAACCCACGCTCACGAGCATAGGAGGCGAGTTGAGCCGCGAGTATTTTACGTGCACGGTGCAGACGTGAACGTACCGTCCCTATAGGACAGTCGATAAACTCAGCAATCTCTTCGTACGTGAAATTCTCAATATCACAGAGAATGATCACGGTCCGAAACTCATCAGGCAGACGATTCAGTGCAGCAGAAACCTCATCATCGAGCGCTTGCGTAAACAACTGCTCTTCTAACACAGACGTTTCAACCGAACTATCACGAATCGTCTCGTAAAACTCTTCAATCACATCGTATTCAACGGTATCTGGAGCCTTTGAAGACTTCCGGAACTTGTTGATGTACGAGTTCTTTAGAATGCGGAACAGCCACGCCTTACAGTTAGTTCCCCGTTCGAACTTATCGAAGAAACGGTAAGCCTTGAGGTAGGTTTCTTGCACGAGGTCCGCGGCATCATCTGCATCACGAGTCATCCGGACAGCAAACGTGTACAACGCCGACATATACGGAATTGCTTCACGTTCAAATTCGACTCGGAGTGAGTCTACCTCGTTCATACGTTCGGGCATGTACGTCTCACCAATGGCGAATCATATCAGCAAGAAGACGAACACCTACACCCGAACCACCCTTGGGCGTGTAATGACCAGCCTTAGGCTGGATACCCGTTCCTGCGATGTCAAGGTGTACCCACGGGTACGACACAAAGTGCTTTAAGAACAGCGCCGCGGTGATCGCACCGGCATTTCTACCACCAGAGTTCTTCATATCAGCATAGTCGCTGGAGATCTGCTCTTCATACTCCTCGTACAGAGGAAGTTCGCACACGTACTCGCTCGTGCGGTCGGCAGCAGCACGCAGGCGGTTCTTTGTCTTTTCGTCAGTTCCCATCATTCCAGTAGTAACCGTGCCGAGTGCAACGACGCAAGCACCAGTAAGTGTGGCCAAGTCAATGACTGCACTAGGCTTAAACCGGTCTGCATAACACAACGCATCAGCCAAAACCAAACGACCTTCGGCATCGGTATTGTCGATCTCAGCTGTCTTGCCGTTCATGAAGGTCAGGATGTCGCCCGGCACATAGGCTGTTCCGCTCGGCATATTCTCCGTCGATGGAACGAGCGCTATGACATTTCGCTTCAAACCCATCTTTGCGATCGTGTACATGGTACCGATCACTGACGCAGCACCATGCATGTCGCTTTTCATGTCGCTCATGCCCGCAGCAGGCTTGATCGAGATACCACCTGTATCGAATGTGATTCCCTTACCTACAAGAACAAGTGGCTTCTCGTTCTTTGGGCCCTTCATGTGTTCCATGACGATGAAAACGGGAGGGCGAACGCTGCCTGCATTTACACCCAAGAGGCCACCCATTTTGAGGTCTTCAATCTTCTTCTTATCCAGAACAGTCGTCTTGAAGCCAGCCTTTTTGCCAACTTCCTGCACCTTCTTTGCAAGTGTCTCTGGGTATATCTCGCAATTCGGGGCATTTGCTAAATCACGAGCAAGCGTTACGCCACCGACGATATGTTCGCCCATGGCAGCACCCTTGGTGACAGCCTTCAAATGAGGGCGATCAGTGACGAGTGTGATCTTCTTGACAAGTCCATTTGAGGAGTCATTCTTGATGGTCTTGTACTTGTCGAAGCGATACTGCGACAGCAAGGCACCTTCAGTAATCGCCTGCGCTACAGTAGCCGAATCAAGACCATTCATTGGCATTGTCTCGAGGGCAATCGTTGAGCAACCTGCTGCGCCTGCACGCTTAGCTGCGGCCGCAGCGGCGCGACGAATACGCTCGGGTGTGATTGTTGATGTCTGCCCCATACCAACCAGAATCACGCGCGGTGATACCGTAGCCGAGCCTCCGTAGGCGAGCGCAGATTGATTTGCCTTTGCCGTAAAGTCGCCTGAAGCGAACAGGGGTAGCAAATGTGGGATGTCGGATGTCAGCGACTTTTGCGCGGCATTGAAGTGCTTTTCATCCTGTACGACAAACACAACGATTGCATCAGCTTTTGCTGTGCGTCGGGTACCAACAACAGATGTAACGGACATGCGTGTAATCCTGGGTAAGACTTCAAGAAATCGTAACGAAGATAGGGAAAGAGGTTGTCTTAGGGCACAAAGACATGGAACAGACGGAAGGAGACATCCGGAGATGCCGCGATAGGTATCCGCACATATCCACCTTTGAGCCACAGCTGCAGCTGATCTGCATAATGAGCACTTAAGGGTTGTCCGGAAACTCCGCCGGGCACAACTGAATACTGAATGGAATCTCGCATCAGTGAAACAACGCGCATACTGGCAGCGACACGAGTAGCATAAGGGTTGCCGATGGACCACTCGGTGGCTTGAACAGTTGTTTGGCTGCCAGACACTTCAAACGGACCTTGGTTCATGACCGGACGCATGAGTGGGTGATCACCAAACAGGTGCGGGAACGTGACAGTATGCACTCGACCGTAGGTCCATGTCGGGATGTCTTCGTTGGCGAAACGCTCGCGGAGTTCAGCTACAGCTTCGATAAATGATCGAATCGCTATCCACGCAAGATCCTCACGTTGATCAGTGGCCACATCATCCCAAACTACAGCAGAAGGGTCATTGATCATTTCATCAAGCTTCCGCAACGGCAGATTGCTGACAAGCGACCAATCGTAGTATAGCTGCTCGCCCAATTCATCCTTGAACGTGTTCCAAAGCATACGCTGAAGGAAGACGGCATAGATCGTCGAGGCTGGGTCGAGGGATGTCTGCGTTCCATCCCACTGAGCTAGTACCTTGAGCGCACGCAACTCGATATCGCCATAACGCGTTGCACCCCGGCGAAGAATCGGCACAAGTCGACTACACATTGCGCGTGCATACGGCGATACGATATCAAGCTGCATAACTTGATGATCGCGTGCATTGGGTGAGCGGTAAATCGACAGTAACTCATGAATCCGCTGAATACGTGATGGCGGTTCGTAGATCGAACCGATGAACATTGGGGGCTTTGGTGCAATTGCATTGTTGGCTGAAGCCACGAATCCGCGAGATGGATTCATCAACAGCCCGAGTGAACGCGCAGACACAACACCAGTCCAATCAGCGCCTTGCACGTCTGTAGGAATTGGAAGATGAGGATCAGCACTCCCTCGTTGCGGAAGAAAGCCCGCTATCACCGTACCAATTGAACCATTTTTGGCGGCAACACTAAATGTGAGCGTCGGTGCCCCCCACGTTGCCACAGCAGCGACGACGTCGTTGACCGATGTGCTTCGATTGATCTTCAGGAGCGCCGTAATCTCATCACTCCGATACCTGGCAGTCCAGCGCATGGTTAAGCACGACGAATTCAGAATCGTTGTCGACATTGTGCGGGGCGTCTTGGTAATCACCGATGGCGTACGAAACAAATGATGGTCGGACACCACACACGAACGGTTCGTGAACCGGAGATCAACGAGCGAGTCGGCTCTATCGCGGATCTTTATTGTGTCGCGCCGATAGCGAAACTTTACACGCGATCCGTTGCCTTCGAAGAAGTAATTCTGATTCTTGGGATCAACGCGTTCGAGGACATAATCGACGTCATCAATCATCGTGTTGGTGAAGCCCCATGATATATGATCGTTGCGACCTGATAGCACGAACGGTATGCCTGGCAGACTCATACCGATGACATTGAATCCTGGTGCACTCATGTGAATCTGATACCATTTAGGGGGCATCGAGACAGACAGATGAGGATCATTGGCAAGACTTACACTGCCATCTTCACCACGCACTGCCCAACAGTTACTTCCAAATCCAGATCCCTGCATCCCAAGCCGTTGACGAACGGCGCGAAGAGACGACAAGAGATGTTCGGCATGCTGAAGCTGCTCATTCTCACGTTCTGACGATCTAGGTTGTGTTGCCGAAATCGAGCGGCCTATAGCCGATCCAGTATCTACCCCGCGCATCGACGAATCGAGCACATATGGTCCAATATCCGACCTCGGAATAAACAGCCTCTCTGCACCACGTCCACGCTTCGATGCGATTTGCGCGAACACAAGATCAGACCAAAACGCAAGTGAGACCTCGAATGCGAGCGCTCTACCAACAACAAGACAATCCTCTGGTGTCCATGGCGATGGCGTGTAACCAAGTGCATCAAACTCAAATGGTAGATCTTCTACGTTCCGTTCGATGAACGTATTGATGCCTCTCGAATAGGCTTCAAGGAGCCGCCGTGTTCGTCCATCTATGGAGCGGATATTCTGTCGTGCTATACCAGC
>CAMCXP010000123.1 GCA_945883395.1 Melioribacter roseus P3M-2 | reverse complement strand
AGTGAGGTCGTACCGTGCTACCGTAGATGATGATGGATTTGTTGCAAGGAACAATCCACGCGGACTCAGCACTGGTTGTGCTTGCGTGGGGGATTCGCGCGGTGGCAGCTGAAGCTTCATCGCTGCAGTCGGACGTGCGGCGTCCACATCCCACACAAACAGGTAGCCGCCCTCGGTGAGCGTTACTGCACGACTACCATCACGCGTGAGCATCGCTGCCGACACGTTGTTCACTTCTTGCACAAGCGTTGGTGTTGTCGGCATCGCACCATTATCACCAGTAAACACAGCTCCGCGTGAGCCAACAACTGTTGATGACCGTGCATCGACACATCGAGCTGGGATTCCCCTCTGTGCAAGGGGGCTCACAGATGCACTGTTTATCGCAACCTCATACGTGATGCCGTCATCACCTACGACGGCGAGGCGAGCCTCAGGAAGACTCAGCGAGACCAGTGCAACATCACGTGCTGAGGTAGGAAGCGACGCATCCATAAACGGTCCGGCGACGGTTGCACCAGTATTGTCAAGCACGGCAACGCCACCACCGTGGAGTGCAACCGCGACGTAATGCGGATCGGACCACAACAGATCAAATGCAGCAACGGGAAGAACACTCGCATCACGTGCCCACAGCACTGCACCATCCGTCGCGCGTATGCAGCGGATGCTACGATCAGCTGTGCGCACGTACAACGTGTCAGCACCGCCATGGCGCATACCCGTTATGGGTTGTCCAAGTGATGCAATAATGCGTGGCGTTGTTGAATTCGACCATTCGAGAATGCGGCCATCATCACCGGCAGAGAACGAGAGGCCGGGTTTGCTACTGAAATCAACTGCACGCACCGGCGCTCCGTGCTCAACACTCATTGTAGTGAATTCATTGGTGTGGATCTGCACGCGTCCATCAACCGAACCCGAAACAAGAAGCTGTTGCTGCGTTGGATGGATCACCATGTCGGTGATCGTATCGGCATGTGCCTTCCAAAGCGTTTGTGTGATGTACATCGACGATGTACGCATGATGTAACCGTGCACTGTGCCGAACGCGATCGTCCCTGCTGATGCAATGTCAACAGCTGAGATATCGAACGGAATCAGTAACGTGGAATCAGCTACGTGTTGTTGTTCTGTGGTCACGCGTGCAAGACATTGATCGCTTTCCACGCGAGGGACTGACCAGCGTTGTTGTGTTCCTGGTGTGGAATCAGCGATCGTGCTCCATGTTGTGCCATTGTCGAGCGACACGTCGACCTTCACACGCTGTGTCGTATCGCCAATCTCCCAAAGGATCGTTGTGTCAGACCCAGCGAGCAGCTCCTCACGTCCGTTCGGCTCAATGAGCGTGATTGCATCCGTACCGGTGCCAGGTGAGCGTGTCACGCGAACCGATGGTGTCTGCCACGTACAACCATCTTCGACGATCTGCAGTGTTGCACCCACCGTCACACGTCCATCAGATGTGTAGGTGATCGTGCACGTCACCGAATCACCCTCGTTCAGCGAAAAGCTTTGTGGCTGCACGGTGAACGACGGATCCTTGCATGTTACCGCACGTACGCGTGCACTTCCGCGACGCGCACGCACAACAAACGTTGTGGACGCCGTGTCACCGGCGGGGCGTGAGCGGAACCACACCGTGCTAGGTGCAACAACGAGCTCACGTTGTGGATAGATCACCGAGGGCACAGTAACGCTCGTTGTATCGAAACCACGCACGCCGAACGTTATCGTCCGTTCTGATTGCTGCGGACACACGGGATTCGCATCCCAACTGAGTTGGCACGGCTCGTATCCATCGATCGCTGATTGAATTGCAGAAGCTGTCGCTGTTGCTAGTTCCGATGACACAACGCCCTCGAATACCGCACCACCTGTGGCTTGCGCAAGTGCACGAAACGATCCAACGATGCCCGTCTCACTGCGATCGCGTTCGGTAATGATGACGGCGAAGAATCGAATCTTGCTGACAACACACAGATCAATCGCGCGCGTGAGTTCGGCATCGGGCAGCGCATCCCAGAATGCATCCGTTACCAAGACACATGAACGTTCGGCTGCTCCACGCGCTGCAACAACAAGTGCGCCGTCGGTTGGGTTGAGCAGGTGTTCGACGAAGTTATTGCCACCGCGCGACTGTTGCGTGGCGATGAGCGACTGAAGGCGTGCGCGATTCGTGGTGAAGTCACTCAGTACTTGCGGAAGGTCGTCGCATCGCTGAAAGGCCATCGACGACGGTGGTAGATCAACCAGCGAGCTAAACGCCATGCCGAATTCGCGTGCAAGCCCCATGACCTGCGGAGGAATATCACGTTCCATCGAGCCGGAGATATCGAAGCTCAGCACGATCGACGCTGTGCGTGGTACGTTACTTGTCGGACATGACACGACGAGGTTGGTGACGGGTTGTCCGTCTTCTAACACGGTTACATCAGATGCTGTCGGACGCAATAGTGAGCCCTTTGGGGGCGCAACAATCAGTCGTGCCGACATACGTGTTGGCGCACTCAACCGTACAGCGAATGGCTCAACTGTCTGCGCACGCACCCATGCTGGTAGCAACAGCAACAGCAGCAGTGGAACCATTATGGATGAGTGGGAGGTTATCACAATTCAACATACAACAGACGTTGTAGTTTCGCCGTATGGAAAATCTCTGGACATACTTTGTGAGTAGCCTCACGGGATACATCTCGTATCTCGGCGATCAAGTCATGCATCCGGCGTGGAACAACTTCTTCTACTGGATCATCGGATTGTCGCTCCTAGTGTGGGCGCTCGAGATCATCATGCCATGGCGCAAGGTGCAGGCACCGCTCCGCAAAGACTTCTGGCTTGATGCTTGGTGGATGATATTCAACTTCTTCCTGTTTACCGCGCTTGGCTATGGGGCGGTGAGCGACGTCGTCACGTACGCATTGCGGTCGGGTGTGACGGCGATCACGGGCATCACCAACTTCGCATGGATTGATGCATCGCAGTTGCCAACCTGGGCACAGTTTGCCGTGTTGTTTGTGGTGGTCGACTTCATCAAGTGGAACGTGCATCGTTGGTTGCATGCATCGCCGCGGCTGTGGGAGTTTCATAAGCTGCATCACAGTGTGGAGCAGATGGGCTTTGCCGCCCACATGCGCTATCACTGGATGGAGAATGTCGTGTACAACGCCGTGTTGTATGTGCCGCTTGCATTCTTTGGCTTTGGTGCGACCGACTTCTTTGCCATGCACATCTTCTCGACGTTGATCGGACACCTCAATCACGCAAACATCATCCTACCGCTGGGTCCGCTCAAGTATGTTCTCAACTCGCCGCAGATGCACATCTGGCATCATGCGTATGATTTGCCCCCTGGACGAAAGAGTGTGAATTACGGCATTACGCTCAGTGTATGGGACTGGATGTTTGGTCAGGCCTACATTCCATCGGACGGACGTGACATCAAGCTTGGCTTTGAGGGCGTCGAGCAGTACCCGCATTCATTTGTCACGCAGAACATCGAGCCCTTCGTTGCGTTGGTGAAGCGCGGCAAGGAACACGGGACAGCATCGTGACCATCCTCGTGCTCGGCTCCACGGGGCTTGTAGGACGTGCACTCGTTGCGCAGTTACGTACTGATCACCCAGAGCACACGTTGATCCTCCCGACGCGCAGTGACCTTGCTACTACACTTGATGCATCGATCGTACCCGACGTGGTGATGTGTTGTTTAGGCACCACCATCAAGCAAGCGGGAAGTCAGCAGGCATTCCGTGACGTTGATCATCATATGGTCATTCGCCATGCGCGCGATATGCGTCAGCGCCGTGCACAGCATGTGATTGTTATCAGCGCCGTTGGCGCAGATCCATCATCCTCCATCTTTTACAGTCGCGTCAAAGGCGACTTGGAGCACGAGCTAGCAACGCTTGGCTATCCATCGGTGACCATTCTGCGTCCATCGCTCTTGCTTGGCAAGCGCACACCCACGCGTCCCAAGGAAGTCGCACTCGAACTTCTCTTCCGCGTGGTGGGTCCGCTCATCCCTCGCACATGGCGTGGTGTAACCGATACCGCCGTTGCCCGCACCATGATCGACGCTATGCACCATCCGAAGCCCGGCGTGCGCGTGATCACGAATGCCGAGATAGCCCCCTGACCCCATAAACGACAAACGATCGCCGAAGCGATCGTTGTTGGTAGGTGCTATGTTGTGGACCCGTAGGGATTCGAACGCATGGGTTTGCCCTATTTCAGTCGAGCAAGCCAGTTCGATCATCTTTGCTTACAAAGTTGATCCCGTTGGGTTGAAGACGCAAGTGATCGTTGTGGTGACTACCTGCCGAATTTAATGAACTTGTAAGCTTGGCCACCCCGACCGGAGCCCTTCGCTACTATCTCGATGATCACCTCATCCCCTTGAACTCTCCTCGTGATAGTATAGCCCGATTTAGATTCTGATGTAGGATTGTAGGTGTCAATCATCAAGTCAGTTGCAATCTGAACCTTCATGTCGGAGTTCTTTGCAACGAACGAAACTGCTCGTCCCCAAGCTTCATCAGATTGATTCCTAGGCAAGATGACGGCACGCCCATTGGCAATGAATTCTGCCTGCTCTTCTTGCAACAGCCTTTGAAACTCCGCGTTTGCATTGCGCTTTTGCAACTCAGATTTCGTGATTAGGTCTTTGGTGTCAACCCAGGACGTGTCCTTGCCTTGAACAATAAGATACTCTGAGTGAGTCTCGTAATTAGTACTAAACGGCACACGGTCCCAAGAGTACGATATGACACGCACGGTATCATTTGGTACAACTTTACGTCGGTCCCCTGGAGTAACTCTATTGTTACCTTCGTTTTTGTAGAAGGTTGCTGAGTCATTCGCGAAAACCATCGTTTCGTTTCTTGGCTCTAGTTTTCTGTTCAAAGTTGAACTGCAGCCTGCAACAGTCGCAGCAAAAACACACAGCGCCAATAATCTTTTCATACTATTACCCTCCAATAGTTTCAAAACTGTTGCCGAAAAGTATACCCGTTTGATAATCTGCCAGCAATTTTAACAACCCTGCAACGAACCTGAAAATCACTCACATGCTATGTTATGTGTTACGACTTGTGCGATATCCAAAACTGTAGCCCCCTGACCCCATAAACGACAAACGATCGCCGAAGCGATCGTTGTTGGTAGGTGCTATGTTGTGGACCCGTAGGGATTCGAACCCCAAACCTTCTCATCCGTAGTGAGATGCTCTATCCAGTTGAGCTACGGGTCCGTTGCGCGAAACGCAAGGTTACTTGGCTTCGAGCTTGCGAACGGCCTTTGCGAGGCGGCTCTTCTTATTCGAAGCGTTGTTCTTCTTGATGATACCGCGGGAAGCTACACGATCAATGATGCTGAACGCCTTCTTGAGCGCGTCCTGTGCTACATCGAGTACTGTGGCTGTGCGAACGGCCTTGATAGCTTCGCGCAGCTGCTTGCGATTTCCGCGGTTGTAAATCTTGCGCTTTCGCGTTTGACGAATGCGCTTGATTGCTGACTTATGTTGTGCCATGCCGGTTTCGACGTTGTAAACAAGAGGGCCTCAAACATAGGGAATGTTCGGGATCCAACCAACTGCCGGTGGAAAAAACGACTAGGCGCGCGCATATGGCTAGATTTGCAGAATGACGAGCCTGTTCGAACAACTTGCCGCGCTTCAGACCGAGGCTGTTAATCCCCGTACGGTGGAGATCGATCGTGCGTCGGCACGGGAGATCGTTGGCCTGCTGAACGCCGAGGACCGATTGGTGGCTGATGCGGTGGGTGCTGTGCTGGACGATGTGGCGGCCGCTGTGGAGCTGGTCCATGCTGCATTTGTGTCGGGCGGACGTCTCATGTACATGGGCGCAGGTACGTCGGGTCGGCTGGGAGTTGTCGATGCATC
>CAMCXP010000122.1 GCA_945883395.1 Melioribacter roseus P3M-2 | reverse complement strand
ACCAATACTTCCGCACGATGTACGGCGACTTCATGGGCTTTCTCTATGGCTGGGCTCTGTTTGTCGTGATTCAATGCGGATCGATTGCATCGATCACCTACGTGTTTGCTGAGTACTTCAATCAGGTCTATCCGCTCGTTCGTTTTGACCTTGCAACAGAGCAGGCCTGGGCCATCACCCTGCCGTTTGCAACAATATTCCCCCTCGAGAACATCGGTGTTAAGCTGCTCACCTTTGGAGCAGTAACACTCCTGACGCTTATCAACGCGTTTGGCGTCCGCGAGGGCGGACGCGTCCAAGTAGTCTTTACCGTCGCCAAGGTTGGTGCAATGCTTGCGCTTGTCCTGCTGGCGTTTACGAGTTCCCAGGCGTCGCTCTCGAACGTCGCCATTCCTTCTGCCGATGCGATTCCAGCCGGCACCGCACTGATGCTTGCTTTGGCGATGGCCATGAGTAAGGCCCTGTGGTCCTACGACGGCTGGAACAATATCACGTATGTAAGTGGCGAAGTGCGGAACCCGCAGATCAACGTCCCGCGCGCACTGATGATTGGAACAGCGATCACGATCGCCGTCTACGTCCTTATCAACGTTGCGTACTTGATGGTCTTGCCTATTGATACGCTTCGCTCACACGAGGCAGTTGCAGCAGAGGCCGCGCGCGTCCTGGTAGGCGCAAACGGCGTAGCGTTTATCGCCGTCGCCGTGATGATTGCAACCATTGGTACATCAAACGGAACCATTCTCGCGAGTTCACGTGTGTACTATGCGATGGCGCTGGAGAAGATGTTCTTCCGACGCGCCGGCGTTGTCCATGAGCGCTATCACACACCGGTTAATGCACTGATGATGCAGCTTGGATGGACGACAGTGTTGATCTTTTCCGGCACCTTCGACATGCTCACAGACATGCTCATCTTCGTGAGCTGGGGCTTTTATGCGCTGGGTGCATACGGCGTGTTTGTTCTTCGTCGCCGAATGCCAGACGCCCCACGTCCGTATCGAACATGGGGCTATCCGGTTGTTCCGATTGTCTTTATTCTGTTTGCCGTCGCGTTTCTTGTCTTCACGATTTGGTCTGACATCGTGAACTACAACAACGGCTCAGCACCCGTGATCAACTCGCTCTGGGGAACGATCTTGTTGTTGACTGGTGTGCCGTTCTACTTCTACTTCAAAAGATCAAACCAACACTCACGTTGAGGAATGAGCGATCAGGCTCGCCTGCTTCTTTCGTGACGAGATTGGTCCACGTATTCTTGACCTCAACGAACGGACGCAATCCGCCGAGATTGAGCTCGAGTCCAACAGCGGCCGCAGCACCAAGTCGACCCGATGATGGTTCGAGTGGCTCGCCACCTACTACCTGATTGATGAGATCCTGCGAAAATCCATTCTCCGACACCGACACCTTGCGGTAGGTGTACACAGCCTCTGCTGACAGGTATGGACGGATGAATCCTTGAAATGGCACCCACGCCAAGCCAGCATTAATCGGGATGTATGTCGTCACGGTCTTGAGGCTGAAGTTGAAACCGTCCTGATCATAGGTAATATCCTGTCCGGGGAACTGAATAAATCCCACCCCACCAGAGAAGCTCAACGCACCGGTAAGTCCAAATCGCACCTTTGCACCGGCATGGTAGCCTAGGTTTGAAGCAACATCATAGGCAGAACTGATGCTCTCATTGGCAAGAGCGTCGTAGACGCTGTTAATCGACGCGCTCGGAATACTTGGTCCGAGCAGGATGCCAAGCGAGAGTGGCTCGCTCGACGATTCATCAGCAGCAAGTACTGGTGCCGTGAGCAACGCAATGCACAGTGCGAGACTCATTACGCGTGATATAGGTTTCATGGGACGTTGTGGAAGCGGTAAATAGAGCGTGAATTGTCACAGCGAAAAATACGGTGTTTCTCCTACCGTCAACCACTATATCGTGATCTACAAGCCCCCTTACCTCCGTACTTTTGCAACATGAAACACTTCGCATTTATCGTTGCCGCAAGTCTACTCGGACTCACGGTTGCACCCGCTCAAGTTATTCCACCGGCTCGGTTCGGCGGTTTTGTCGGCTTCGGCTTGAGTCAAGTGTCGCCTTCGGTGCAAACCTGGCGCTCGTTTTCTTCCATTCCATCGGGATTGCAGCCTTTTGTCAACGACACAACGCGGTTCCGTAAGGGCTCGACCGGACTCGGTGTTGGCATCGGCATCATGGGCGGTATTCCGCTCGGATCGATGGTGCACCTGACCGGACGCCTGGGCTATACATCTCTGTCGGGAATGGCCACCGCTACGCAGACGGGTTCGCCGAGCGATGTGAGTCACGAGTTGGACGTGTTCATGTCGACACTCGAGATCTCACCCACGGTTGAATTGTATGGACTGTTTGGTGAGGCATCATTTCATCCGCTTGTTGGACTTGAGCTTGGGTTGCCCCTTGCCACCTCAATCACACAACGGGCAACGCCAACTGATGGGGATGCGGAGACGTTTGTCGAAAACGCAGACATTCCGGAATCGTCTGTTCGTGCAGCTCTTATACTGGGCGTTGGTTACACCATTCGTGTGAATCGTTCATGGTATGTGCAACCTGAGATCACCTACCGCGCACCCCTGACAAACGTCTCTTCGGCAGCAGCATATGCACCGACATCGTTCTCGCAACTTCGTATCGGCATCAATGTGTTTTTTGGTGCATCAGAGCCTATCGAAGATATCGGACCTGACGTGATGCAGGCATTTGTCGACAGCGTAACAGCTGCCGGCCGCGATGCGCGAACGCGCGTGATCTCCTCGATCATTCTCGAAGATGTACGCTACACCGAGATGATGCCGCTGGTGCCCTACGTCTTTGCTGCTCAAGGGGGCCTCCCTGATGCGTCAATGCAGGCAACAGACTTCATGGCAGAGAAGGGCATGTTCGATGCAACCAAGCTTCCATTCGATGCAGTCGAAGCTAACCGCAATTTCCTGAATATTGTTGGGTCGCGAATGCGTGCTATACCGCACGCCAATCTTGTAATCAACGGTACGACCGATGGCAGCAAGGTTGAACTCGCAACGAAGGATCTTCCTGAGCTCCGTGCAAACTGGGCGAAGAACTACCTCGTCACTGGTTTCGGTATTGAGAAGACACGCATTACGACTACGACATCTGCCACTCCTTCTACGCCATCTTCAAACACTGTTGATGATGGCATATCTGAGAATCGTCGCATTGAACTTTCATCGGACGTACCGAACCTGCTTGAACCGGTCGTAATCACAGCCGAAAACGAACGGATTCCGTCGACCGATGTTGCAACATTCCATACGCGCATTTCCAACACCGACTCGGTCGATGCCTGGTTGTTCACGATCATGCAAGGCGGTCGGGTTCTCTCGACCATCTCTGGTGCTGGACGTCCGACGTCCATCTCCTGGCCGATCAAGAAGGGCTCGCTCGCAGCAGAAGAACTCCCGATCGACTACGAGCTGATTGCACGCTCACCGCGTGGTGATAGTGCTATCGCAACTGGATCACTCGGCGTAGAGTATCTCACCCGCGAAAAGAAGCGCACCAGCAAGATTGCCGACCAGACGGTCGACAAATACTCATTGGTCTTGTTTGAGTTTGACAAAGCAACTATGACCGCTGAGAATAGTCGCATTCTCGAGCAAATGGTGCTGCCAAATATTACGTCGAACTCAGACGTGACGATTCTCGGATACACAGATCGTATTGGTAACGACGAGCACAATTTCAAGCTTTCAATGGAACGTGCTGAGGCTGTTCGCGCGTTTCTCTCTGCACGAGCGAAGGATGCAACGTACGTTGCTGAAGGCGTAGGTGAAGCGGGCAGTCCGTATGACAACGACATCCCGGTGGGACGTCAACTCAACCGCACTGTTCAAGTCATCGTCAAGACACCACGACGCTGATCGCTCAATTAATCTGCACAACACGTAGGACTACACGGTGAGTTACCGACATCTGCTTTCAATCGATGCTCCTGAAGACTTACGCAAGCTTCCTGAAACGGACCTGCGGAGCGTCGGCGACGAAGTGCGCGAGTATCTGGTCGATACGATTACTCGTGTGGGCGGACATTTTGGGGCGGGCCTTGGCACTGTTGAGTTGACGGTGGCATTGCACTACGTGTACAACACGCCGCACGACAAGATCGTGATCGATACAGGTCACCAGGCGTATCCGCACAAAATTCTCACCGGACGTCGAGATCAGCTCCATACCATTCGGCAGAAGGGCGGACTCTCCGGCTTCCTCAAGCGCAGCGAAAGCACCTACGACGATTTCGGTGCAGGCCATGCAACAACATCGATTTCGGCTGCTCTTGGCATGGCTGCGGCGCGCGACCAGCTCAAGGAAGACTACAAGGTTGTCGCCGTTATCGGCGACGGTGCGATGACGGGTGGACTGGCATATGAAGCAATGAACAACTGCGGTGTCCTTAAGAGTGACATTCTTGTTGTCCTCAACGACAACAACATGTCGATTGCTCCGAATGTATGGGCGCTATCGAACTATTTCTCGGAGGTCTTCGCCTCCCCTGCCGGACGCCGCTTGCGTGAGAGCATTGTCGGCATGACTGAGCGATCGGGCTCAAGTTTGGGCGATCGTATTCGCTCTCTTGCTCATCGTATTGAAGGTGGCGTAAAGGCTGTGATTACGCCTGGCATGCTCTTCGAAGCCCTTGGCTTCCAGTATTTCGGACCAGTCAACGGCCACAACGTCAACCAACTTGTGACCATGCTGCAAGGCATTCGCGAGATGAAGGGTCCGATCCTCCTGCACTGCATCACCCAAAAGGGCAAGGGATACGGTCCGGCCGAGCGCGATAAGCAGTTCCTGCATGCAATCGGCAAGGTGGACAAGATTACCGGCAAGGCAATTGCGTCAACACCGCCACCTGTTCCTGCACCACCGACGTATCAGAAGATTTTCGGTGAGGCGATGGTCGAGATCATGGCTACCAATCCTAAGGTTGTTGGGATCACCGCTGCCATGCCTGACGGAACCGGACTCGATATTGTCCAGAAGACGTACCCAGAGAAAGTCTATGATGTCGGCATTGCAGAAGGCCACGGTGTAACGTTTGCAGCCGGCCTCGCAACACAGGGTGTTGTGCCGGTGGTTGCGATGTACTCGTCATTCTTGCAGCGTGGCTTTGATCACATCGCACACGATGTTGCAATTCAGCATCTGCATGTTGTGTTCGCGCTCGACCGCTCTGGTCTTGTCGGTGCCGACGGTCCAACGCACCACGGCGTACTCGACTTTGGATATCTACGCATCATTCAGGGAATGGTCGTGATGGCACCGAAGGACGAGCAAGAACTTCGCGACATGCTCTACACCTCGATTCACTCCTACAAGGCTGGTCCAGTTGCCATCCGCTACCCTCGCGGCAGCGGCCCAGGCACTGCCATTGGTCCGATGAAGTCGATCGAGATTGGTAAGAGCGAGCAGATCCGCGCAGGTAAGGACGTTGCGCTCGTTGCCATCGGCAAGATGGTGTCACATGCGCTGAAAGCAGCAGCTATCCTTGCCGAGCAAGGGATCGACGCGGAAGTTGTGAATGCCCGCTTCGTCAAGCCACTCGACACAGCAATGATCGACGATATCGCATCACGTATCGGACGTATCATTACGATTGAAGACGGACAGATTCAAGGGGGCTTCGGCAGCGCTGTGGCTGAGTACATCGCTCAGAATCATCACAACGTAGATCTGAAGATTCATGGCATCGAAGACATCTACGTCGACCATGGAACACAGGAAGAACTCCATAAGGATCTTCTTCTTGATCCAGACGGCATCGCTGAAGTAACGAAAGACTTTCTCTCAAGCAGCGTGATGCGTGGGATCGTGACGACGTAACGGACGGCCCCCTCTACCGTCTCACC
>CAMCXP010000121.1 GCA_945883395.1 Melioribacter roseus P3M-2 | reverse complement strand
GACCAAACTCGGGTTTTCGTACGGACTTACCATCGACATGGGAGGGTGGAAGTAAATGCGCGCTGCACTTATGATCGCCATTGGAGCATTGGTGCTTCTGCATGCTTGCAGTTCACCACTGGAGCTTGATGTCGATCGCACCAAAAACTATCCCGATGGTGGAACGCACCCAACGCGACTGTCGCTGTACTACTACTTCGGCGACAGTGCGTACGAAGCAATCGTCACCGACACACTCCTCCTGAACAACATCTGGATCGAACGCGGATCTACGCCATATCGGATAACAATTCCTACGCTCGAGTTTCATCTTCCTGACACGATCCAGGCCAGTCCGCAATTCACGCCATTTGTGCGTGCCTTTGCATTCTCTAGCACCAATGTTCTGTGCGATGGACAATTCACGATGTGCACCTCACCTCTGACGTGGCTCGCTGGCGAGTATCTCAGTCAGCAAGGCCAGTGGGAGCCGTTTAAGTGGTCAACAGATGAAGGCAACCGCCAGCTTCGCATCGCCTTCTACGACGTGCCATCAGAGCGGCTCATCAAAGCATCACTCCAGATCTTGGTGGGAGATCCTGTACTGCCTCGCTACGCGTCGTACCGCGCGCTAATCACGCTCGAGTACTAAACTGCTCTTGCCTCTCCTATACCGTGTCTAGCCTACGTGTTCGCCTTCGAATGCGCGAATCAGCGAGCGGTATGAATCAGGAATACGTTCTGGTGTATTCTTGGCGGGGTTGAGGTGAACAAGCACGCTGCTTGCAACAGCTAGGATTGTGCCGTTCTCATGACGGATCACATGATCAAACCCGAAGGACGAGTTCTTGACGAATGATACACGCGTAACTACCGTGTACGGGTCGTCAAACTGTGCGGCTGAACGGTATTCGATCGACGTCTGCGCAACAACAAATCGATGCTTCGTTACGAATGAATCACGATCGATTGGTACGCCGATGTCGCGAAAGTACTCGATGCGAGCGGCTTCAAGCCAATAGAGATACACAGCATTGTGCACGATGCTCTGACGATCAACATCATACGAACGCACGCGACTGTGAAGACGGTGGTGATAGGTTCCGTGTCCTTCAATAGTCACCGGACCATGATCGATGACTGCTTCTTCTTTATCTGACGTTGGCATAGATCTTCAGCGGTGTGTGTGACACAAACATACGGGTGCATCAGCTGTTTTCGAGCACACGACGAACAATATCACGTGCCTCGTGGCAGGCCTCGTCACTGATCTGGTGATACATCACGGCGCGCATCACTCCCGAACGGATTGGCGCAATTCGCAGCCCCTGCTGCTGGCATGCCTGTACGAATGCGGCGTCCTGCCATCCCGGCACCGAGAAGGCAACAATGTTTGTTTGCACACGCGTGAGGTCGATCACCACTCCTTCGATCTCTGCAAGTGCTTTGGCAAAGGTCTGGGCACGACGGTGATCATCAGCAAGCTTTGGCAAGATCGTATCTAGCGCATACAAGCCGGCTGCGGCAAGAATGCCTGTCTGCCGCATTCCCCCACCGAGCATCTTTCTCCAGCGACGTGCGCGCTCGATGTGAGCACGCGTACCAAGGATTACCGAGCCAATCGGCGCTCCGAGCCCCTTGCTCAGGCAAACACTCAGCGTATCGAACATGTCCCCATAGGCGCGCGCTGAGGTTCCAGTCGCAACCATGGCATTCCAAAGGCGAGCACCATCACAATGCATCGGCAAGTTGTGTGCCGTTGCAAGGTCTCGCAATTGCGTTAGATACTGCGCCGACACGACGGTACCACCATGGCGGTTGTGCGTGTTCTCGACGGCAATCACCGCTGTACGCGGGTAATAATATGCCGATGGTCTGACCGCCTCACGAACCTGGTTGAGGTCCATTTCGCCTGCAACTGAGCTAATGCGGTGAATCTGCGCACGCGCTACCACACTTGTTGCTGCGTTCTCGTAGTGGAATATGTGCGCATCATGTTCGGCAATCACTTCGTCACCGGTTGACGCGTGAAGTGCTAGACAGATCTGGTTACCCATCGTCCCGCTTGGTACGAACAACGCCGCCTGGCTGCCGAACATATCGGCAAGACGATCTTGCAAATGTTCCACCGTTGGGTCTTCCGAATACACATCGTCGCCAACGCGTGCGTTGGCCATTGCCTCACGCATGCCTTGGTCGGGCACCGTGAGCGTATCGCTGCGAAGGTCAATCATGCCTCAAGTTACGATGCACAGGAGTGGTCTCATTCGCCGTTGTAATTTGAGCGCATGATGCATCACATCCACCCAGGACGGTTCGCACACGGTATGTCACCTGAAACGGTTCCACAGTCATTCCTGAGTTGGGGAGCACTGATGCGGCATCGTGATGCTACGTGCTTGGAGCAGCCCTGGATCATCTACTACGATGACAAGGGCATTCGCACGTCATGGTCGTACAGCGTGTTCATTGATGTTTCACGTTGCCTCGCGACATTGCTGACGCAACACGGCGTGGAACGCGGACATCGGGTTGCCATTGCCAGTCATAATCACCCTGATACCATCCTTGCCTACTTCGCATGCTGGTATCTCGGAGCATGTGCCGTCCCACTAAACATGACGGAGGACGATCAACGCATTGGCTACATTCTCGAGCAATGCTCGCCTACGGTCGTACTCAGTCGCACCGACTACGTTGAGCGCGTCCTAGCATCTGGCGTGGATACGTCCATCATTGTGATGGATAACGATCACGATGATCCAGAATTCTATCGCGCAATTCGATCTTGTGAGCCAGCACCATGGCCAGACGACAGCCTGGACATGCGATGGGACGATTGTCTGATTGTGTATACCAGCGGTACAACGGGCAAGCCCAAGGGCGTTGTTTTGCTTCAGCAGAATCTCTTCGTCGATGGCGAGATGATTAATGCTTGGCATGGCATCGACCAATCGACACGGATGATGTGCGTGCTGCCCGTGCATCACGTCAACGGCGCTCTTGTCACGCATGCGACACCGTTCATTGCGGGTGCATCTGTGGTGCTCCAACGTAAGTTTTCGCCATCGAAGTTCTTCACAACAATCGCTGCCGAACAGGTTCATATCGTCAGTGTTGTGCCAACACTTCTCGCTGTACTGCTTGAAGCGAATGTGGTCGAGCACCGTGCTGCTGCGACAAGTTTACGCCACATCATCTGTGGGGCAGGACCACTCACCTGCGAACTTGCAGAACGGTTCACGTCAACATATGCGACGCGTATCGTTCATGGCTACGGGTTGTCCGAGACCACATGTTATTCGTCGTTTCTGCCAGTTGACCTTAGCGAGAGCGACTACCGTCACTGGATGTACGACGTTGGCTTCCCGTCCATTGGCACCGATGTACCGTGTAACGAGATGGCAATCCATGATGCAGAGGGTAACGCAGTGGCAGATGGCGACCGTGGAGAGATCGTCATCCGCGGAGCAAATGTGATGCGTGGCTACGACAACAACGAACGCGCTAATGCGGAAGCGTTTGCGTTCGGGTGGTTCCGTTCCGGCGACGAAGGCTTTCGCGTGCTTGGTAGCGACGGACGGCATTATTACTTCATCACGGGAAGGCTGAAGGAGCTCATCATTCGTGGTGGCGTTAACCTGGCTCCCCTCGAAATCGACGAGGTGATTTCGCGCGCACCCGGTGTGAAGGCTGGCATCTGTGTGGGCTTCGAACACACGATGTACGGCGAGGAAGTCGGGGCGTTGGTCATCCCGACCGGACCCGACGTAGGGGAAGATGAGGTGTTGGCCTATTGCAGGAAACATCTACCATTCCACAAAGCACCGAAGGTTGTGGTGTTCACCGACGCCTTACCCGTAACCTCAACGGGTAAGTATCAGCGCAACTCCATCAAACACATCTTCGCGCCCTGGAAGGACATACAGTTTCGGGGATAGGACGTTTGCCAGGCTCTGTTACGGCGCTACGTGTGAGCCGCCGCGTGGACGGTAGAAGAGCGTACGAATCATGTCGATACTGTCAACGACCGCTGGTCGCTGCGTGCTCCAAACACGTGCAAGTACTCCGTTTGGCACCACGTACAGTGTCGATTGTGGGTCCTCGATCGATGGATTGGTATACGCTAACTCATCAGCCATCTCTTGGGTGAGCGCTTGCGTATCGCTCGGCACGTAGCAGCGTAGCTCGATAACACGGCGCTTGGCAGTTGATGTATCCGACGTAAGGGTGCGCTCGGCGAGCTCCAGCGTAGTACGCACAATCTTTGCAGAATCGGCAGACTCCACCTGGACGTAGAGGATCGTGGTGGCAGCATCTTCGTTAGCGTACGTAATCGTGTCCGTGATCACATAGAAACCTTCTAGTGAACCCGCATCGATCGTCCGCCACACAAAGGCAGCAGCGATACCGAGTCCGATACCCAGCAAGATCATAGGGACGAGTTTCTTTGCCGACATACTGCGTTGTCCTGGTTCGTTAACACGATGAAAGTAGAACACTCATAAGCCAGTGAACAATTCCATAGCTGCATGGAATTGCGATATTATCGTCAAGTCGAAGGCGCGACGAAGCCGCCTCGGCAATCGCTGCTGCTACCGACGCAATCGCACCGGCAATGAAGAACGATGACGGCAACGAGAACAATGCCTGCCATGCCGCAACCACAACGAACGCGCTCACGGCAAAGGCCACAGATCCTACAAGGCTCTTATCAATGAACTCGCGCTGTCCGTAGCGCCGGCCGATGAGCGCCGCAAAGGTGTCACTCACGATCAAGACCGAAAATGCTGTTACGGCGATCGTCGTTGGGAATACCAGGAACGTCAGCGTGGCAGCGATCAGCACCCATGAAGCACCCGTTAGATGAAAGCGATCCTCACGCAGTTCGTGCTGTCGGAGCAGGGGGCCAACAAGCGCCAAAAGTAGTTGGCGCGAGCCTGCATGCACGTGTAAGAGAACATCGATCAACAACGATGCCGCTGTTATCGCGCAAAGAATCACGATCCCTGTCCAGTGGTCAAGCTGGAGGTAGATGATCGGGATCAACAGTGACGCGAGATGAATTCCCTTTCGGGCAATCTCACTCGCATACGTGATCTGCGCTGATGTTCCTGTCATAACTTCGTGTGTCTCCTCATCTACACTATGACTCCATGATCGTTTACGCACCTGCCAAAATCAACCTCGGTCTCGAGGTGCTCCGAAAGCGTCACGACGGATATCATGATATCGCGTCGATCTTCGTGCCCGTGGCACTCTCGGACACACTTACCGTCGAACGATCACCTACGCCCTGCTGCATCTGCATCCCCGAAGTGACCGGAACACCCGACCAAAATCTTGTGTATCAGGCACTTGCTCGCTACGCAGAAGCGTTCCCGGCTGATCATTGGAGCGCAAAGATAACAGTGGAGAAGCGCATACCGACCGGTGGCGGTCTCGGAGGTGGGTCGAGTGATGCTGCTTCGGCACTCATGGCCCTGGCATCGCTCAACGGTCGCGACGATGCCGACTCACATCAACGGCTCGCAGAGATCGCACTATCGCTCGGATCCGACGTACCGTTCTTTCTTACTCGCTCGGTTGCCCTTGTTGAAGGTCGCGGCGAGATCATTACCCCTCTCGATGTGCCATCTCCATGGTGGGTGGTTCTCGTCCTGCCAGGGATTCACGTGAACACAGCACAGTCGTATTCCACATTGGGGATTACCGGTGGAAAAGCACAAACGGATCTTGTGGAGAAGTATCGTAAGTGCCAGCTAGACATGACTTCTATGCAACATGACTTCACAAATGACTTTGAGCGAGTAGTCTTTCTGCAACACCAAGAACTTGCAACAATCAAGCAGCGACTTCGTGATACAGCGGCCATATATGCTGCAATGAGCGGAAGCGGGTCGACCATGTTTGGGTTATACACATCTGTGGACAACGCCTCAGCAGCCATTTCTGAGTTATCCGATCTCAGGACGTACCTGTGCTCGCCATTTACGGCAGAATAAACCACGAGCGTG
>CAMCXP010000120.1 GCA_945883395.1 Melioribacter roseus P3M-2 | reverse complement strand
GTGGTTTTCAAGAGGTGAACGTGGCCATGGGCGGCACGCTGCACCCCGAAATCCGCGAATTGCCGGGCCGCATGAACCACCGGATGCCCCCAGATGGCACGCTGGACGAGGTGTTCGCGCTGCGTCACGCCGTGCAATTCACCAAAGGCATTCCGCCATCAGTCGGTGATGTCGATCGCATGTATGATGTCGCTCAGTACCGCAAACGCGGTGACGCTCTCTGCCGTGAGATCTATGGTAATGTGTATGAGAAAATGATGGCTACGCTGTCTGACGTGTCGCCAGACCTTGCAGCGTGGATGATCGTTGAAGGGTACGGCAAGACGTTGTCGCGTGAGGGAATCGACACATGTACGCGCGAGGTATGCATCGTGGCTATGCTTACCGTCCTCGGCCGTCAGCAGCAGCTTGTATCCCACGTTCGTGGTGCACTGCGTGTGGGCGCTACCCTCGAGGAGCTACGCGCGGTAGAACACGCGATAACCGAGCGCTACGGTGTAGGAACAAGCAAGCGATTACTTGAGCTGATCCATCTTCAGGAATGTCGCCTTGCGGATCAGGGAGGCTGACGCCCATGTGCCAAGGCCGCCCTTGATGTTGCTCAGCCGATAATCATACGTGCTGCGTCGGCCGAAGCCGACCATACGGAACCACTCCTGAAAGGCCTGGTCCCCAGCGTAGACGCGAATCTCCTGACGTCCAAACCACTTGAAGACCGACCACACCGTTGGAGCTCGTGTTAGAATCGAAAAGCCAAACCGTACACGCTCGCTCGCGATCAATGTTCCGTCATCAAATCGATCCTGGTCGCGAAGACGTCGATTCGAATCAGTCGTCATTGGAGACAAATATTCTCCGTAGCCAAGCGTATCGACACACTCTACCGCAACAACGTATTGTCCGACGCCCGGCACAGCAGTCCAAGCAACTTCGAGTGAATCGTTACGCGTCAACTCGAATAATCGACCCGGGTATTGAAGAGTATCCTTCGGCTCTTTCACCCATACCAGCGTATCAGGTGTTGTTGTTGAACCCGTTATAGTTTTTCCTACCGCAGTGACCTCTATAGCATACGTCACGCCAGCTACCGCGCGATACTGCTGGTCCCTTACACGATAGGTACCGCCCAGCGAGTCGGAAACAAACTCCACGCCGAGTGGCACTCCGTCGGCTGTTATGCGAACCAGTGCATCACGAATCGATGCATTGACAAAACGGAAGGTGTCAGTAATCGGAAGAGTACGAAGAACGCGTATGTCACGTATAGGCTCACCGACGAACACAAACCCCTCGACCACCAACTCTTCCTGGTAGTCAGTTGGGACGGGATCGCCACAACTCACCACAAGAAGCACAGCGACAGCCGAAAGGAGCCCGAGAAAAACGATTCGAAACATCAAAACCTCAGCTCGCATGACAACGTTGGAAGGATCGGCAGAAGCCGCACATCCGTGACGCTTGGTATTGCTTCTGATGTATCATAGAAACGGAACCAGATATCACGTCGTGAATAGACATTATAGATGTCGATAAACAGCCGAAACGGCAGGTCGAACAACGTAGTGTTGTAGTTCACATTCAGATTCAGTTGATGTGACGACGGCAAACGGAGACCCCAACGCTGCGAAGGGTTCACCATTACAATACCGCCGTCCCAGCCTGGCATACGTCCGCCAAGTGTTGACGTTGCACCTGTATAGGACTGCCCTGATTGAAACATAAATGTCGATCCAATTTCCCACCGCTCGTTGAACTTATACAGTGCAGTAATCTTCAAATCGTGAAGTCTGTCGAACTTCGGACGAAACTCATTACCCAGGTTGACGCTATCAAACTGCGAGAAGACGAAGCCGAGTGCATATCCTATCCAGCCCGTTAGATTTCCCATTTTCTTCTGAAGAAAGATCTCTGCGCCGTAGGCTCTGCCATTGCCGATGAAGAACACATCTGTTACGGAACGTGTTTGTCGCTGATTCTGTCGCAACTCATTGATGTTGTTAAGCGACTTATAATAGACATCAATATTCAGGTTGAAGCCTTCAAAGGGCTGAGTTTCGATCGATGCGATGAAGTGCTGGGCTCTGCCAGCAGGTACTGAGTTGTCGGTTGGCAGCCATGTATCGAAGAAGCTGAAATCTGGTGATGACGCAAGGCGGAGATACTGATGATAGATACCCCAAGCCCCCTTAACGAAGATGCCATCGGCTAGCTGGTAGCGCACAGCTACACGGGGGTCAAACAACATTGCTTCACGATCGCCCCAATAGTTAACCCGCAGTCCTGTTTGCAGTGTCAAGTAGTCATCAACATTCCACGTCGAGGCTGCATAGGCGCCGTGAATGTTATCCCAAATATTCAACGCTACGACATCACTTTGCGTCTGTGTCGAACCGTCTGTTCGGCCTGTAGTGTTTTGGACATACTGAAAGTTGTAGATCGCACCTTCGTATCCGAACTTGAGCGTGAAGTCCTCAGCAGTGAACCATTCAAACTCAGCCTTTACCGTGTAATCGGTAATACTGTTGTCTATCGCGAACTCAAAACCTGCGTTGTTACCGGCGAAGCCATTGTCGTAACGGCTAGCGCTTACGGTGACGTTTGAGAACAGATCTGGTGAGTAGACATGCGACCATCGAGCAGATGTCGCACGATTGCCGATACCCACATTGAAGAGTAACCCAGGCTGCGTGAATGAGAGCGCGTCGCGTGTAAGGAACCCGCTTATCGACAGCTTGTCATCGTCAGAGAGGTTCTGGGTGATCTTGGCGTTCACATCGTAGAAATTGAAGTTCGGGAACGGACTCTCGGGATCTTCAGGTATGAGGTTTAAGATCAGATCTAGATATGTAGCGCGACCTCCGAGGAAGAACGATCCGTTTCCAAGTGGACCCTGGAGACTTGCACGCGAGGAGAGGATACCAAGACCTACGAGGCCTTCAAACTTGTCGCGATTACCATCCTTCTGCGTGATGTTTAGCACCGCTGACATACGTCCGCCAAACTCAGCTGGAAAGCCCCCTTTGAGGAGGTCGACATCCTTAACAGCATCGTTGTTGAAGGCCGAGATGAATCCGAACAAGTGTGTGGGATTGTAGACCGTCATACCATCCAACAGAACCAGGTTCTGGTCGGGCGATCCCCCGCGGATAAACAGACCCGATGAAATCTGCGACGACGAAAGAACGCCCGGCAGCATCTGCAGGGCACGGAAGATGTCTGCTTCCCCGCCAATACGTATTTGCGACAGCTGCTCCATGGGAATGTTGACCTGCGAGATCGACACTTGACGCCTGCCCTCGTCACGATCGGCTGTAACCTGCACTTCCTTACTTGTTGACTTCGATTGCCGCATAGGAATGCGCACTTTACGTGCTTCTCCACGAGCCAATGTCACAACGTATTCGCGTCGTACATATCCGACGCTGGTGACCGTAAGCGTATACGTTCCAGCGGGGATCTTCGATATTGAGAAGTATCCGCTCTTGTTGGTAAAGCCTCCACGGTTGGTTCCGCTAACCTTGACCGTAGCTCCGACGAGAGTCTCTTTGGTGACAGAATCCTCAATGAACCCACTAATCGTACCTTGCGCGTCCTCCGCAGACCGATCTTGCGACCAACTTGGGAACGTGCAGGTGAGAAAGAGGACGACTAGGAGCGTGCTTTGCAGAGTTGTACGTGGCATACGAAGCGTGCAGAACGAATTGCCTGATACTATGTTGTAGTGGGAACACGACAAGCGGAAAAAAAGTGCCTGAACTGTTCAGGCGTCTACCGTGTTTGATCGTTGGCTAACTTTGTAACGCTTGTTCGATAATTCTCGAGTTCTTCAATGGCGATCTACATTACCAGTGACTGTATCAACTGCGGCGCATGCGAGCCGGAGTGCCCAAACACTGCCATCTACGAAGCTGGTGCTGAGTGGGAACTTGCTGGTTCAAAGCATCACGATAGCACGTCGCCAGGTGGATTCAGGGGTGAGTTCTTTTCGCCAGAATTTTACTTTATCGTTCCAGATAAGTGCACCGAGTGCAAGGGCTTTCACGATGAACCCCAATGTGCTGCCGTGTGTCCGGTTGACTGCTGCCTGCCTGATCCGAACAACATCGAGGCAGAAGAAGCGCTACTCAAGAAGAAGGATTATCTCGACAGTATCGATCAGATTCGTCTTCGGAACTGACGCGCGTGTTTGCTGAAATCCACATTGAACGTGGCAGAATCCGAGCAGTTCTCCCCTGCCTGACTGGCACTATTGTTCGCACGGAGACAGATTCATTTGAGTTCCCGGGATGCCACGTTTCACCCGGATTTGTTGATTCCCACGCCCACGTTGTTGGGCTCGGCGAACGCTTAGCCGCAGTATCACTGCACGACGCGCCAAGCCTTGAAGACTGTTTGTCCAGGCTCTCAGGTTCGATCACAAGCGAGACGACATGGCTTCGCGCCATGGGATGGAATCAGGAACGCTGGTCGTCACGTGATTGGCCGTCTCGCGAAGACCTCGACCGTTGTTCGTCGGTGATTCCCATCATTGCAATGCGTGTCGACGGACATGCGATGTGGGTAAACACTGCTGCATTGAAGGCTGCTGGCCTTGATCCTACCAGCCAATCAGGTATCCTCATCGACGACGCAATGCGTCCGGTATGGTCTGCGATGCCTGCCTCTTCGCGAGAAGAAGTGCGCGAGCAGATTCTTCGTGCAACCAACGTCTGGGTTCAACATGGCGTGACGGAGATTCACGACATGGACGTTTTGCCCGAGTGGCTGGAGTGTTTTCGAGAACTTGCGGAATCAGGACATCTTCCGGTCCGCATTCAGAGCTTTGTTCGTGGTCAGGATCGTGAATGGATCGAGGCTGGTCTGTTGCCAGCTGGTGGCGAGCTACATCGAATTGCTGGCGTTAAGCTGTTTGCAGATGGTGCACTTGGCTCTCGCGGTGCCTATCTGCGATCGCAGTACTCCGACAACGTAACAACGCAAGGCATTGAACTGCTTTCGGTTGACATGCTCACATCACGTATGCGCGAGATCGTTGATGCTGGATGGTCATGCATCGCGGTGCACGCCATCGGTGATGCTGCCGTAAGGAATGTGCTAGATGCATATGATGTTGTTCGTGGGCTGCCGGACGGACGTGACCTTATCCTGCGTATCGAGCATGCGCAGCATGTCCACCCAGATGATGTGGATCGTTGTAGACGACTGGGCGTGATCGCCTGTGTGCAGTCGACGCATTGCTGCTCTGATGCTATGATGGCGGAAGTGCGTCTTGGAGCGGAACGGTTGCCTTGGGCATATCGCTGGAAGACGTTGATTGACGCTGGCATCACAATGACTGGAGGTTCTGATGCCCCGATAGAGTCGCCATCGGTTATCGAAGGTCTTCGTGCGTTCGTACACAGAACGCCATACGGTATGTCATCATCGTGGATGCCAGCTGAGCGCATTACTAGTCAACAAGCGGTTGACGCCTATACGGCGATCGCCCATCACGCCGCAGGCATGGAGTATCGTCGCGGCGCACTTCACGTAGGATTCGACGCCGACCTTGTTGTGACATCACATGATGTTTGTGAGTACAGTGATCATATCGGTAATGACATCTCCATTCAAGCAACGTTCACCGCAGGTAGACTGCGATACAGCGCGTGAGACTCGACCTTCAAAGGTCATTTATCGAGCGCGTCTCTGCTGAGACGCACGAAGAAGTCTGCGCCCAGATGGAACACGTTCTTGGTGTACCGGTTGAGTTCCGTGTCTGTGAGATGCCCATCTTCGTCTCGCATCAGATGCGACGTCAGCTCGAGGACGCAGCAATTGCGATCACGCTTCAATGTGTGCGCCCTTCCACACTTGTTCATACAGCGCAGTTAATCGACGATGATGTACGGGTGCGGCAGGAAGCAGATCGTCCGCTGTTCTGCGTTGTTGACTTTGCAATCACTGTCGATGACACGGGAGCGTATGTTCCGCGCCTGATCGAGTTACAGGGTTTCCCTTCGCTATTCGGCTATCAGCTATTGTATACCTCGCAGATGCGCGCAGTGTACGGGCTTGACGATTCGACTCCGTTCTTGTCTGATCTCTCC
>CAMCXP010000119.1 GCA_945883395.1 Melioribacter roseus P3M-2 | reverse complement strand
GGGGGCTTTTAGCGCATAATGAGTAAGGTACCGGAGACAGTTTTCAACACCGATCCGGATGGTGTCTGAACGAAAATGCGCCATGCATATGGTCCGCTGGCCAGGCTCTGTTGCAGATCTGTTCGACCATCCCATCGAAACACAATCTGTGAGCCAATCACTGATACAGTGTTGGTACTCAGGATCCGTCCTTGCAGGTCGCCAATAACAAGACGACCTTCGAGCGTGGGATCATTCGCGACGACATCAGCACGAAACACAGCCTCTCCCGACGTCGGGTTCGGCATAACCACAGCACGATCAATGATGACGTCCTCAACTGGGAACAGCGATACTTCGAGCGTGTCGGCATTCTGGAACGCATCCGTTGCTCGTACAATCAGGAGATTCTCGCCGGCCTCGAGCGCAAACTCAAAGCGGACAATAGCCCGGACATCCGAGCCTGGATACACTACCTGCGCGGAATCGGTCGGCAAGAACTCATACCCAGATACACTTGTTGCTCGGATGCGTATTCCGTTGACAAACACAACAACATTTTCGGGATCCGTAATCGGCAATCGTGCATTATCGGTCATGCGAATCTCGAACTGAGCAGCCGTTGGTACCTTGTCGTTGTTCGCCACACGTCGACCGCTGACATAGGCTTCGATCCCCGGTGGGAGTGTATCGCGAACAAGGTCGATTGCGCGTTCCGATCGATCACGCACGGCATATCGCTGCCGCTCTCCCACCCCGAGCTTGAGCGTTGCGCGAACGATTGCCTCTTGCGGCAGTGGTGCAGTTGGTACAGCAATCTCAACCAACGCGCGCTCATCAGGAGCAAGAACTCCGATGGTCGCCACGGTAAGCGGCTGTGGCAGCATAGTTGAAGCATCGACAATGTCGCAGGATAACGCGGCACCTGGAGCGTTCTCTGTAGTTCGTGCATTGCGCACATTGACAACTACAATCGACGTGTCACCACGAACGACACGCTCGGGAGTAATGCTGACGGCATCAGGTTCGATGATCCACTGAGGCAGAGGTGTGGCAACAGCAGCCACTGTTCCAACACTCGGCTCGATATCACCTCCGTGCAATGTCCAGCGGTACTTCACACCAACGATATCAGGTACAGCACTGGTGGGTTGCCATGTGGTGGTGGTGTCGAGTAGGTCCTCTGTCTGATCACTGCGCAGACCGATAAGTTGCGTACGTACAGTGCCTGTTGTTTGACACGTTACCTGCATCCACGAAGCGGACGGACCCAGCACGGGACTTTCAATCTGGGCTGTCCCAAAGGAGATCGCTAAAGTGGTATCAATCGTTACGGGTTCGTTAGCTGGCAGTCCCTTCCATGCCTCAAGAGGCAGTCCCCTTGCATATGATGGTGATCCAACGAGGGCATACGACGAACCTATCGAGAGTGAATCAGCAAAACGCGAACCGAAACGAACAAGCTGTTCGCGCAGCTGACCAAGAAGAGTGTCGGAGACAAACCTCGAGAAACTCTCATCACATGCAGCGATAATCACACGATCATTGCCCGCAATCGAGTCTCGCAGGAATGCGATGCATTCTCGCGCATAGCCATTATGCGCAGAGAGAGGCGCTGGATTTGGCGACGTGTCGTAGCGACGTGTGCGGAGGGGCAGTGTGTCTGAAGGACGGAAGGTGAGAATGTTCAACCCAGTGCGAAACGCACTGCGAAGCACCACGCTATCCCCCATCCGGATGTCAAGGATCGGATCACGATCGGGATTGGCCGTCATCACCCCATTGGAGCGCACATACAAAGCACGCGCAGTAGTAGCTAACGTTAAGCTTCCGCTCACCGTATCAAAACGAATACTGTCGGACGCAAAGACGAAACGCGAGACTGGAATCTCATGATGGCGGAGGTCGTCTTCAGCGTCTTCTCTGATCGTTATTGGCGTCCATGTCGTAACGGTCGAGACACCCGACGGATCAACGGCCCATGATGCTATCCAATATTGCTCTCCAGAACCAGTAGGCAGACTCGCAGACGGTATCCAGTCGAGGATGCTTCCACGACGTGTAAACTCATCCGGCCGCGATCGCAGAAGGATCACCGAGGTGTCGTTTGAGGGCGTAATGGCAATTGTGGGCTCGAGCATCATCGTCGGGGTCGACACAACATCAATGATCCGAACGCGAAGGCCTTCAGGCGCAATACGCTGGTGGTCACCTGGTTCCAAGACCAACAGCGACCGAGCAAACACTTGCATCGAGTATCGGACGATGTTGTTATCACGGCGATCGCGATACTGACGATCGGGATCGACTTCAACCTCAATTTGATGCTCGCCGACCTTCGACACAATGTCGAGCACAACATTCACAATTGCATCGCGACAAATGCCATCACGCAACGTCACCGTCGAACTGTCCGTGATCCCACGATACGTTCTACGAACGCGTACCGTGAGGGGAATCTGCGAGCCGAGGCCTTCATTCCATATGCGAATTGCAACATTTGCCTGGCGGTCGTCCTCTTGCAGTTGACGAGCACCAGACGGAGATGTCACAACAACACGATCCGGAGTTATTGAGAGTTCAGGAACGGTGTCGATCCGGACCCGCGTAAAGGGATCCCCTAGGAGGTTGAACTGCATCACAGCATTCATCGCAAACTGCTGCCCCATCTCACCTAAGCCTCGCTTCATAGCATACATCAACCTGCCGATATCCCGAATTGACGTTGTACGAAGTACCTCGTGTTGATCGATATGCAATTGCGCGATCACGAGCTTATACTGCCAACCGGTCGCGCCCATGGCAGCAACTACACCTCGTGAGGGTTCGATCAGATACTGTCCATTCCGGCACAGTGTTGTGGGATTCGAGAATGCGCCTGTGAGACACGAGAATGTCGACATCACAGGATAACGAGCGTTTGCCAGCAACGGTGGATCCCACCCGTCGATATCAAACACTTCCGTACCGCCGTGTCCGATGTAGTTCATCATGCCGACGCCCGACGCGAGATAGCGTCGAATGTCGAGTCCCGGCGTCTTGTTGATTGACTTGCACACTGTTACGGTATCAAGGCATAGCGGCACATCGGTGTAGCGAATACCAGTGTCAAAAATATCACTGAGTAAATCTTGATACACCTGACACAGACCTTCATCTTCGGATTCTCCCCCACCAACGTAGAGCGTTGTGCGATCGGCTGGAGCGTATGCCACAGTATCATGCTGTATGATCTTATCGATCATCGCATTGGCTTCGCCATCCGTTAACACGGGAAATCGTGCGACAAGCATCTCTGGAATGGCAACATCGTTGGGATCATCAAGCAGTCCGAACCAATAATCGCTGCTCGGGCGCCCGTATGTTGGCACGAGATCGGGACGCACCGTAACTCCTCTACCACCTAACACACCGCGCACATCCCACGATGCGCTACCGAACAGAATTGCGTGTGTTGGATGCCTATCACCACCGCGATTCCAGACGTCAGCAAGAAATGCTCGCATTGATTCTGGCGAGTGTCGACCTGCATCATACTCGGCAAAGATCGATTCCACATCGACAACACAGACCTTCACGTTTGATGCAGCAGAGCGATATCGTGCCCACCGTTCTGCCGATGCACGAACAGTCTGATGTGCGATAACAACCACATCACACAGTCCGAACGTATTACGACCTGCCCGCAAGTTCTCCAACTTCGAGGCTCGGACGTACGCCCGCTCTATGCCACTGCCAGCACCAACAACAACATACCGAGCACCGCTGTTAGGCATGTCGCATTGCGCCGTACGATAGGTGGACCATGCAGCGGGTATCTCGATGAAAGCGCCAAGCGAATGCTCACCTCCACGTTGGAAGAGTCTCGTGGAGTCATTTCCACCTACCCACGTCCATAGCGAATCTGTCGACACCACAGATGCACCACGACGGCTCAATGTCTGCGTAAGGCGTAGCGATGGCGAAGAACCCACACAGATAACGGCAAGTACAGCATCAGCTGGCGTTGTATCGACCACATCTGCTAGGCTATCGGCCGATTGCACTGCACGAAACACTGTGCCGTTTGCCGTGGTAATGCCAATGAAGAACCCTCGTGTTGCCGTCCACACGGCAGCGGTGTCATGTACCGCAATCGACGTCGTCCATGTTGATGGAGAAGCATCCGTGATCCATGCTGCATTTGTTCGTGACGCACCGATACGAACACTCACATTCCTTTCCTGCGCACGTGCATGGCGAAGCGTCCACGAAGTTTTGTCAAGAACGAAGGCTCCAGCTTGGGGTACATTCGATAGTACGAGGCGCGAACCTGCAGAGTCAACATCAATCACACCACGGAGTCTACCATGGGAAAGCACAGGAGCAGCCGCTCCCGAAACTTCTACGGCGTCGATGAGGATTTCGCTGAACCATTCGGGTCGACCCTCGGCACCTGGAACTCCCGATGCATAGACCTGAAGTGTCTGGAATCCAGCCGGTGAATGATGTCCGCTCTGAACAACATCGAGCGCATGACGAACATAACCGTCGCCTTCAACGCGCACGGATGGTCCACCATTGGAGCGAACATCGATACCGTGATCGGGTGACATCGATCGAACATCAGTCGACGAGACGACCTCAGCGCGAATGCGGAATGAATCTCCAACATAGGGCGTGAAGGGAACCATCAGACCCACGGACTGCTGGGCACGGGCGTTGAGAGAATGCCAGTAAAAGCCCTCGAACAAACTCATAGGCGTAAGGAAGGTCGAGTAGTCCTCTAATAGACCACTACCGGGATGATAGTATCCAGAGTCAACCTCAAAGCGCTCATTCACGCGCACGTGCGTGACCTTCGGTGCTGCGGTCAGAGTAGTGTCCCGGCGCACGATACGAAGAACGTCACCATCAGTGCGACGCGTCACAAAAAACACCGCCGTTGTGTCTGCTAGATCCAGCCAAGTGGTATCACCCGACGGATGGCGGCCGAGAAACATCAGTGTATCGACATCGCTGAGCTTGCCATCACCATCTGTGTCGGAAACATAAAGTGGCTGCGATACACCTCGGTAGAACAGTCGAAGCTGGTTGAGCTTTACACCACGCAGGGCAGGTTCACGAGCAAAGATCTCCGACGGCATAGCCTGAGCAATGCCATCACGTGTTGTTTCCAGACGAACATGCGGTTGCGAGGGATCGTACCAGCGGGACGGATCGACGTTGCCGTAGACAACCTCGATTGACTTCTTCGATCGTTGGCCTCGATCAGACCATGTCGGGTTCAGAACAGGGCCAACTGTCGGTGGCACTACATACGCACCAAGTACAAGCGGACGTGACCACGAGACTCGCAGGCGAAGTGTATCAACACAGTGCAGTTCGCCATTTGGCATCCGAATCAGCGGATCGACCGTAACCATTGCCATTGGGATGCCGCCAAACGTTCCTTGTCGCTGCACGCGCGCGTGAGCGATAAGAACTGCTGGCTCAATATCCAATCGTAGTTCCCCTTCCGATGGAACGTAGCACCAGAATCGTAGCATATCGGTATTGCGAAGTGTATCCGGGTTCCGAATAGCCGCGGGATGACGCAACCGTACACCGCGATTCCTGGACAGAACCACTGAACGAGATTGTAAGCCGTCGATCCGCACTGATGCGGAAACTGGAGAGGTATCCCATGCTCCAGCTGCCGACGGCGAGGAGAGCAGTACTAAAGCAATGCCTATTTGAAGCAATACGCGCATGATGTGTGTCTGTATGTGCCAAAAAATAACAACGCCGTGATACTTGACGTATCACGGCGTATCGACATTGCGATTCGTTTGAAGTTACTCAGTCGTTGTTGGTCCTGCCTGGAAATGCGTCGCGCATCGCAACGATGATCTTTTCGGCGACCTTATCGGAAACAACGCGCTTGACGTTATCATCGCTTGCAAGCGCATCGGCAATTGCGAGCTCAACCTTCTTCTTGATGATCTCTGATGTTTCACCAACAAGGGCACCAGCCAATTGGTGGATGTCCTTCGATACGTCCTTCATCGTCTCAAGTTGGAGCTTGGCAGCATCTTCCATCTTCTTCATGAGCTTGTCAACACGCTCCTCTTCGCCAGTGTAGATCAAACCAAAG
>CAMCXP010000118.1 GCA_945883395.1 Melioribacter roseus P3M-2 | reverse complement strand
GGCAAGGGGCTGATGACGCTGGACGATTTACATGCTGTGCATCAGCAGATGAATTCGCTCATCCAACGTCGCCTCGGTTTTCAGATCGACCACATCTATGCTTGCACATCACTGGCGAGTGAGAACGACCCCCGCCGTAAGCCATCGCCCGGAATGCTTCTCGACGCAATTGAAGATCTTGATATCGACCCAGGCGCTAGTTGGTTCGTCGGTGATTCAATCACCGATGCGCAGGCAGGAAGGGCGGCGGGCGTGCACACGGTGCTGATCGGTCAGCATCCCGAGAATGCCGCTGACATCGTAGTTGCAGATGTCGGATCGGTTCCAGCATCGCTCTTGGGGAACCTCCAAGGGCGCGACAACGTTTGACCGTTTGGCAAAATGCTGACTATTCGTCATTTTTGTGACCGTTGGTCAGAAAATCTCCAAACCGTCATTTTAAGACGTCCGAAAGGTAGTTCCATGGTAGCACGACATCGTCTTGTGCTTCTCGTCGTACTTGTGTTGAGCATCGGCTCGTTGGGCGCGAGTGTGCGCCCCCTAACACTTGACGAGGCCGTCACCATCGCGCTCAAGCAGAATAGGGATATCACTATCGCCAAGCTGGGTGTGTCAAAGGCCTCATCGCAGGTAACGGAGGCGTTCGGTAATGCACTCCCGTCACTCGCGATTAGCGCGGGATACAACTACAACATACAGTTACCGGTGTTCTTCTTTCCGAACCCACAGACGGGCGAGGTTGCACCGTTGCGGTTTGGCTTGACCAACGCATACAGTGTCAATGCGCAGGTTCAGCAGATCCTCTTCAACAGCGCCGTGTTTACGGGAATCGGTGCCTCGAAGATTTACGAAGATGCGTCTGAGGCTGCCCTTGATGCGAAGGTCGCCGAGGTGATAGCCGAGACGAAGAAGCGCTACTATCGCGCTCTTGCCGCAACTGGATTTGTCGGCGTGGCGGAAGCCACCTTCAACAATGTGCTCGAGACGCGAAAGACGATCGTTGCGTTGTTCAGCGAGGGACTCGTTGCGGAGTTCGATAAGATCCGAGCAGATGTGGCCGTTGCCAATACAGAGCCTATTGTGATCGATTCACGAGCAGGTGCTAACAATACATTGGCCGCACTGCAAACCTACCTTTCGTTGGACCTCACCGATACATTGACGCTCTCTCAGGAGGGACTCGATGTTCCGATCGATCCTCCTGCGGAGGATGCTGCACTGCGTCAAGCAATGGAGCAGAATCTAGATCTCAAGGCTCTTGCGCTTCAGGTACAGGTTGCGAAGGAGTTTGTATCGATTAACCGATCCGACTACTTTCCAACTATCGCAGCCTTTGGTCAATGGCAGAATCAAGGTCAAAGTGAGTCGTTGACAAACTGGTTTTCGGCATCGAGCACGGTTGTTGGATTAAACGTTTCGATGAACCTGTTCGATGGTCTTCGAACATCGTCACGCGTCGAACAAGCTTCGATTGAGTACAAGACAGCACAGCAGCGTTACGACCAGATCATTGAATTGCTGAAGCTGCAGGTGCGTGCGTCACTTAACGATGTGCGTTCGGCAAAGCTTCGTATTGATGTGCAAAAGACATCTGTGTCGCAGGCAGCTCGCGGGTACGAGATCTCGAAGATTCGCTATACCGAGGGAACGGGTAGTCTGCTGGAAATCACCGATGCAGAAACCGCGCTTGCCCAGTCGCGAGTGAATGAAATCAACGCGTTACTTGATTATCATGTCAAGCGTGCTGATTTCGAACGCGTCACTGGTGTGGTAGACGATAGGTATCGTCGCATGGTTCGATAAGGAGATTCACCTATGGGCGTACGTGAACGAAAAGAGCGTGAGCGCGAGCAGCGTCGATGTGATATTCTCGAGTCGGCACGTCTTGCATTTGAGAAGTACGGACTCGAGCATACCTCGATGGATCGCATCGCCAGCGAGGCCGAACTGGCCAAGGGCACGCTGTATCTCTACTTCAAGAACCGAGATGAGCTGATTATGGCTCTTCTGGTACATGATTTTAATCGACTCCTCGACGAGATCGAAGTAACGATCGCGTGCCGCACAACCCCCCAGGAGCAACTGATCTCGGTTACGGGATGCTTCTATGAGTTCTCGCAGAACAACGATGTGTTCTACAAGATGATCACGCATCTTAATATGCAGTCGCTTGTTGCAAGCCAAGAACAGAGTGAACACCTCGAGCAGTTTCGAATCGCCAACGGCCGAATGTTGAACCTCATCACGTCGATTGTTCGACGAGGCATCGACGAAGGTGTGTTTCATCTTTCGCAACCAATAGAACTGGTTGTGATGGAAATGATGCTTGCAATCAAGGGTACGATGGTCATCATATCGAATGGAATGGTCCCACCCGCACTCCCGTTTCAGGATCTCCGACTAGTCATGCACAACATGTCGTGCATGTTCATCCGTAGTCTCGAATCACCAACAACACCGGCATGTGCTGACTATCTCTTCGGGGATCGTACTCGTCCACTCTCCACGATGGTGAAGCAATGAAGAATGCACTCGTAATCCTCGTGCTTGCTGCTACGCTGGTCGCTTGCTCATCCAAGTCTGACAGTGTGCAACCTGAGCGTCGTGACATCACACAGGCGGTTTATGCGTCGGGAAAGATCTACCCACTGAATTTCATGCAGGTCTCGACAAAGGTGCCCGGCATCGTACAAGAGATCTTTGTACGTGAGGGCGATTCGGTGGTGGTCGGACAGCCGATCATGCGGATCAAGAGTGTCGCGAATGACGTGGGAATTGAAGCAGCACGTAATCAGCTAGCGCTCGCACGCGACAATGCTGAGCCAACAGGTGCGTTCCTCTCGGCCTTCGCACGCGACGTCGAAGCGGTACGTGCCCGCTATGTGTTGGATTCGTTGAATGCCGCGCGACAAACCCGGCTGTTGCAGCAACAAGCAACGACACGGGCACTGCTTGACGCGGCACAGGCTCAACTCACGATCTCCTCCGAGACGCTACGGAAGGCCAGCGATGCATTGCGTTCAGCGCGTCAGCGGGTAGCAACGGAACTCCGCAATGCGAATCTTCAAGTGTCTTCACAGACCGCACAGCGGGACGATTACATCATCTACGCGGCATTATCCGGCACCGTGTTCAATGTTGTGCCAGACGTTGGAGAGCTAGTTACGCAGCAAATGATCCTCGCAGAGGTTGGTTCATCGACGGGCTTCGAGGTAGAACTCTCGGTTGACGAGCTCGATATCGCACTGATACAACCTGGACAAACTGTGCACTATTCGATTGATGCATACACGGGTGAGACATTCACGGGTGTCATCTCGGATATCACACCGCGTGTATCGACAACGGATAAGTCAGCGCGTGTACGTGCAACATTGTCTATGTCTGCTCATCGTGTCTATCCAGGCATGTCTGTGGAAGCTAACATCGTGACTCGTCAGCAACGATCAGCACTGGTCATTCCGCGAGAATATCTGGTGGGCTCTTCACAAGTGCGCGTGCGACGTGACGGTAATGACGTGCTTGTCTCGGTGACGAAGGGGATACAGGATCTCCAGTATGTAGAGATACGATCTGGCCTTCGTGATAACGATGAGGTTGTGAAGTGATATCACGACTCCGAAATAACCCTCTGATCAAGATTGCATGGGTGCATCTCGTCAGCAAGAAGCGACAGACGATTGTCGCTATGCTGGGCGTGATGTTCGGAGTGACAGTGTTCATTTTCCAGGCTGGCTTGCTTACTGGTCTTCAGAATTACTTCATCGAAAAAACTGTCAACACAACGGCGCACATCCATATCTACAATGAGGTGCGTGCTGAACGTCCGCATGTGCTTGATAATGTTCGAGAATACGACGCAACGTGGAAGGTCGTCCGAAACCAAAAGCCCCGTGATGAAGAACGGCGGTTACGCAACGGCTATCAGATTCTGCGGGCTCTCGAGAGGGATCCACGCGTTGAGGGCGTAGCTCCATACCTCGGACTGCAGGGGATCGTCCGATTCGGTACAGCCCAGCAGGCGGCAACGCTGGCAGGTGTCGATATCGTGCGCGAAGATCAGCTGTTCCGCGTACAGGAGAATCTCATAGATGGTGATATGCTCCGCATGCAGACGATTCCGAATGCTATCATTCTCGGTGCTGGACTTGCCGACAAGTTAGGTGTGCAAGTGGACGATAACATCGCCATTATCTCCTCAAAGGGTGTCGTTCTTGACATGAAGATCGTCGCTGTGAGTAAGACGGGTATCACGGCACAAGACAATACACGTGCATATATCAGCATTCGAAATGCACAGCGACTCTTGCAACAGTCCGGAGCGTACATCACCGATATCAACGTACGTCTGCGTGACGTCAATGATGCCCAAGCTATCGCAACAGAGTACCAGGCACGCTATCAATATCGTGCTGAGGACTGGGTAGCGGCGAACGCAAACATCTTCGGTGTGTTTCGTATCCAGAACATCACGATCACCTTCGTGATCGCGTCGATTCTCGTCGTTTCTGGCTTCGGCATCTTCAACATTCTCATGACGATTATCTATGAGAAGATGCCGGACATTGCCATTCTCAAGGCGATGGGCTATCGAAACAAGGACATCAGCACCATCTTCGTGATAGAGTCTCTGGTGATCGGCATAACGGGCGGACTGCTTGGACTGCTGTTGGGGTTTATTGCCTCGATGATCATGAGTACGATCCCTCTGAATATTCAAGGCTTTGTGAGCGTACAGTATCTAACAATCAATTTCAACCCGGTGTTTTACTTGGTTGCATTTGGTTTCGCGTTACTGTCGACGGCAATAGCCGGGTATTTCCCAGCGCGGAAGGCATCACGGTTTGATCCAGTTGAAATCATTCGGAGCCGATGATGACGCAAGAGCAGCCCATCATCGTAGCGAAGCATGTCTCCAAGATCTTTACCGATCCAGTGGAGTTCCGTGTTTTGGATGATATCAATCTCACTGTCGATCGCGGTGAGTTCGTTGTACTCGTTGGTCCCTCGGGAAGTGGCAAGACGACCTTGATGTATGCACTGTCCACGCTCGACACGGAGTACGAAGGAACGATCACTGTGGACGGAACTGATATCAAGGCGCTGAATCCGAACCAACTCGCGCAGTTCCGAAATACCACGATCGGCTTTGTGTTTCAGTTCCATTATCTGTTGCCCGACTTCACGGTGCTCGATAATGTATCCTTGCCAGCTATTAAGGCGGGACTCTGGTCGCCAGAAGAGATCGAGGAACGTGCGATGAAGAATCTTACGCTCCTGGGTGTTGCAGATCAGGCGCGGAAGCGCTCGAGCCGCCTTTCTGGTGGACAGCAGCAACGCGTTGCAATCGCGCGGGCGTTGATGAACAATCCAAAGATTCTGTTCGGTGATGAGCCTACAGGTAATCTTGATACGAAGAACACAGCTCTGGTACTCGATATTCTTCAGGATCTCAAGACAGAGTTTCACCAGACGATCCTCATGGTCACGCACGATATGCAGTTCACTGAGCGCGCAGATCGTGTCGTAGCTATTCGTGACGGTCGCATAATTCAACACGAGCAACAATGAACACATATTTCACGTTATCAGGATGTCGTATGCAAATCAGCACAATCAGTGCAGTTGCGATCTTCGGGATGATGCTTATGGCCTGCTCCTCAGAGTCGGGTCAGTCCGTTGAGAGGCAGCTTGACGAACTACGGAAGCAACGGGCTACAATCGATCAAAAGATTCAGGAGCTCGAAGCAGGCAAAAGTCCAGCCGAAAAGTCCGCTGGAGCACAACCAGTTGAGACCATGAGTGTCGCTCAGCAGCTCTTTGAACACCATGTTGATGCGAAAGGCACGGTTGACTCGCGTTCGTCCGTGACGATCTCTCCGCTCATGGGCGGCAGAGTTGATTTGCTCAGCATTGTCAACGGACAAGCTGTTAAGAAGGGCCAGCTGCTTCTCGAACTCGACAATGAGGTTATCAAGAAGGGGATCGACGAAGTGCAGTTGCAACTTGATTTTGCAACCACAGTCTTTGAGAAGCAGAAGCGGATATTCGATCTCAAGGCTGGTAGCGAAATTCAGTATCTCTCGGCAAAGAATCAGATGGAGGCTCTCGAGCGCCGTCTT
>CAMCXP010000117.1 GCA_945883395.1 Melioribacter roseus P3M-2 | reverse complement strand
CAGGCGACGTATCGCAACACGGGCGATGCTCCTGTTCGTGTTGCATCAGTCACACAACCGGCACTACCCTACCGCATCATTTCTGTTGACCCTAGCCTTCCGGCGACGGTACAGCCGGGCGAGGACGTGCGAGTATTGGTGGGGATTAGACAACGCGTTGGGACGTTCACTGATAGCCTCACGCTCGTCGTAGACGATCCATGCCCACGGTCCTCCACGACGGTTCTGTCGAGCACAGCCACTACGCAAACGTATGTGATGATGCCCGATGTTCGTGGACACGTCGACGATGTAACAACGATGCCTGTGATCCTCAGCACACGGCCCTCGCTTGACTCTTCGGTGACAACAGACTTCACGCTGCAGCTTCGGTGTTCTGCAACCGAATGCGCCGTCGTCAATGGATCGGATTCATTAACGCAATGGACAGTCTCACGCAGCGGGGATCAACTCGTGATTGACGTTAGTGGGCGTTGGGACCGTGGCGATACGCTTGCGCGTATACCTATGCGCCCCTTACTCTCACGCGTCGACAGCGTCGCTGTCGTGTTTGATCGAACGCAGGGTCTTGTCTGGCAAGTCTTCGACGCACCTATCGCGTATGATGATGGATCAATCGTAATCGATGACGTCTGTGCAACGCGTCGTCTCAGAATGGTAACGCTCGACGCCCGACCACGTGTGTCGCTTCGACCGCAACCTGCCCGCGATCACATCATCATTGCGCTGTCCGATGATACGCAGCATCACCTTGACGTGACAGCTGTCGACATCCTAGGTCATGCTGTGGCACTCACGTCAACACTCGTGCGTGGGACGCATCGTGTGTCGTTGTCGGATCTTGCATCTGGATGGTATGCACTCACCATCAGCGTCGATGGTATCTCGTCGGTGCATGTTCTTGCGATCGTGCGTGATCGCTAACTCGTTAGTGCTCGAGTACGCCGAACTTCCCAATGGAATAATCGTGGAGCGCTTCGTGGAGCTGCTGTTCGGTGTTCATGACGAACGGACCATACATCGCCACCGGCTCGCGGAGTGGTTGTCCGCCGAGAAGCAGAAGCGACCCTTCCGTCAATGCTTCGATCTCAATACTATCGCCGGTGGATTCAAACACAGCCAGCGAATGGCGCTCAACAACGTGATCTCCGTTGATGCGCAACTGACCATTGAGCACGTAGATCGCGAGGTTCTCATAGGCTGGAGCAGCAAGTGGTGCGCTTGGTCCTGGGCGGAAATGTCCCATTGCCGTTAGCACTGGCGACTGCGTCGTGGCTGGTCCCACATGCCCCATGTACAATCCTGACACAAGGTCAAGATCGAGCGCACCGTTGAGCACATCAAGACGAATCATGTGATCACGATGCAGTTCTTGGTACGCTGGCGTCATCATTTTTCTATCGGCTGGCAGATTCACCCAGAGCTGGATCATCTCTAACTCGCCCCCTGCCTCCTGCAATGCCGCAGTGGGGCCTTCACTGTGAATGATGCCGCTACCGCTGGTGATCCACTGCACTTCGCCTGCATTGATGGTTCCTTCGTTTCCGAGAGAATCGCGATGCAGCACGCTACCCTTGTAGACAAAGCTCACTGGTTCGAATCCGCGATGAGGATGCGGATCGATACGATGCACCGCCCCACCCGCTTCAAACGTTTGTGGTCCTGCATGGTGAAGCAGGATAAACGGATCCACATTGCGCAATGCATGAACGGGAAGGGGCTGAGCCACACGGAGTGGACCAACTCCCGTCATGAGCGAATGAGTGATGATGCGAATGGGGCGTTGCATACCGACCTCGTTTAGGCTGTCTTCTGAAGTTGAATGTTCAGGCTGAGCTTCACAGCGTCAGACACAACAATGCCGCCCGCTTCTGTGACTGCGCCCCATGTAAGACCATACTCTTGTCGATTGATCGTACCGGTGAGTTCGAAACCTGCCTTGGTATTGCCATAGAAGTCAACCATCTGGCCACCGTACGCAACATCAAGCGTTACTTGACGCGTGACATCGCGAACAGTGAGATCACCAGTGATGGTGCGCTTATCGCCATCTGTCGTAATGCCCTGACCAACGAACGACATTGTAGGGAACTTCTCTGCGCTAAAGAAATCATCACTCTTCAGGTGCTGATCACGCATGTCGTTCTTTGTGTTGATGCTGGTGATGTCAGCGTCGAAGTGAACCTTCGCATCGCTGAAGTCATCGGCAGCGCTCTCCACGTTCACACGATATGATCCGAACTCACCCGTTACGGTGTTGATCATAAGGTGCTTTACCTTGAATTGCACATCTGAGTGTGCTGGATCGACAGTCCATGTTGCCATCAGGGCCTCCATTGCATTGAGTGATTTGGAAATCGACGTCTTGTTCGACACAAAGATATGTGTTGCAACACGCTTTTCCAACTCAGGCCCGTCGTGGCTCGTGTTATCTCACGATGACGACGCCACTACTTGTTCCGATACGGTCAGCACCGGCTTCGATCATCGCTACTGCTGTTGCACGATCACGAATACCACCGCTAGCCTTTACACGTACAGTGGGGCCGACAAGCTCGCGCAGCATGCGCACATCTTCGATCGTCGCTCCCCCCGATGAAAACCCCGTCGAGGTCTTGATGAAGTCCGCGCCAGCCTGCGTGACGATCGAGCACATGCGCCGCTTTTCATCCTCTGTCAGCAAGCATGTTTCGATGATCACCTTCACAATCGCACCATGATCGTGACAAGCCTGAGTGACGGTGCGAATATCTTCGAGAACCGCATCGTGCATTCCACTCTTAAGTGCTGTTATTGAGGCGACCATATCTATCTCACGTGCACCATGCGCAATCACATTCACAGACTCTGCAACCTTTGCTGCCGTAGTTGTTGCACCAAGTGGAAATCCAACCACTGTGCACACAGCGACATCTGTGCCTTCCAGCAACCGCACAGCACGGGCTACATGCCAAGGGAGAATGCAGACGCTCGCAAAGGAATATTGCGCAGCTTCAGCGCAGAGCACATCCACTTGTTGTGCTGTTGAGTCGGGCTTGAGAATCGTGTGATCGATTGTTGATGCGAGATCAAGCATAGGATGATACCCGAGATTTATTGGAGGTCGATATCGCGGCCAAGAACGTCGGGCTCGCGATACTTGTGCGAGCTGAACGCCGAGAATGCCTGCCGAATATTGAAGATCAGTCCGGCAATCTTGCCTGTATCCATGTTATAGGCGAGATCGAATCGGAACACTGCATCCTCGCCAGCAGCCTTGAGATTATGAATGCGTAGTCCGAGTCCGACTGCATGATGGAAGCGTGTCGATGCCAAGGCATCGCCTTGCCCCCATACAGCTCCATTATCGTAGAATGCCACAGCACTCCATCCAAGGATCCATGTCTTCCATCCCGGGAACCAACGGAGTTCTGAATTCGTGATGATGCGATTCTCGCCACTGATACCATTGGCGAGATACCCACGAAGACCGTTTTCAAAGTCCAACACGAGCTGACGGAATGCCGTCCAGTTCCACGCGGTCTGTGATCGAACGCGAGCCGTTGCAACGAAATGGTCCGAGAATTTGAGGTGGCCAAGACCGTTGATCTCGAGATAGGTATATCGCGCTCGTCGATCCCCGAACCCTGTACCAGCCTGGATCCGTCCATGGAGGTACAGCGCAGGTGAAACGTACCGAGACTGTTCCGCCTGACCGCCCAGGTACCACATCGTCTGTCCACCATTGCCAAGCGAGAACACACGTCCAATGATTGCGGACCCCCACGCTCCCTCTGGGACATCTTCCGTCTCGTATCCATCAAGAAATCTGCTGCGCTGATATGTCTGTGTGATTGACGAGAACGCCACAAGGAAGTGTCCTGTGTTATCAAACGCCTGACGCGAAGATGGCACGGTGCGCTGGACATCGGAGAGACGGATACTCACACTCGTAAACAAACGATCGCGTTCACCGGATGCCTGCGACAACCAACCAACGAATTCGCGGTCATGGAATGGAAGGAGCGTTCGCGACCCCGGATCAGACTGATAATCGTAATCACTTCCGAATGCATTCCATACACCGAGGCTAAATGCCCACGGTGTCGACATCGTTCGATAGGGTTGTGTTAGCTGCAGCATTTGATCTGTGCGCACAGAATTGGCACGCAACGCAGCAATCAGATTCAGTTCCGACCCAAACAACCTGCGTTGTGTGAGCTGTGCCATACCCTCCCAGCCAATCGCATTCTCAGTCCGATAGAGTCCGTACACCATTGCCTGCGTTCCATTACCGAACAGATTGATCTCTTCGAGTTTGGCTCCAATGTTGGCAATACCTCCACCCGTGCCGAGCAACGCTGCAGGACGCAAGGAGAGACGGTCCTGTGTAAGCACGATCACATCGACACTGTCGCGTCCAATATCCCGCGTTGTGATATTCACGGACGCAAACACACCAATGCGGCGGAGATTCCGTTCAGTCTCCTGAAGAACATTTGTATCAAGGTCATCACCCTCGGCAAACAGCAATTCTTCTTCAATCACGTCGAAACGCGTCGTTGTGTGGAGGGCATTTACAAAGCTGCCCGCAAAGAACCACTCTTGCGTCGTTGGATCAAAGATGTCCCGACGATCAATGTACACTCGCCGGATGATCCGATCTGCGTCAACGACGACGGGTTGAGCATCAAGACGTGCGGCCAACGAGAACACAGCAATGATCACACCGATAAATCGTATCACGTGATCATTCTCCCAAGATGGCCCGCTTGAAGTGATTGCAAGACAGCATAGACCTCCGTTGTCGACGTGCAGGAGAGTACCGCTGCAACCGCATCAGCACATGCAATACTGTCTGCCATACGAATTCGGTGTTTGAGTTCAAGGGCTATCGAGGGGGCCACACTGAGTTCACGCAGTCCTAAGCCGATGAGGAGTTCCGTCGCCGCGGCATGACCTGCAAGTTCGCCACACACACTCACAGGAATGCCAACATCGTTCGCTGCAGCCACCGTCTGCGCAACGAGTCGAACAACAGCCGGGTGCATTGCATCGAAGATATCAGCGACAAGCTCATTTGTACGATCGGTAGCAAGCGTGTATTGCGCAAGATCGTTCGTTCCTATCGACAAAAACTGCACGCGCTCGGCAAAGCTCCGAGCAAGCAACGCAGCTGCAGGTGTTTCAATCATTACACCGAGGGGAATCGATGCGTTGATCGGGACTCCACGACTATGAAGTGACGCAATAGTGTGATCAATAATCCGCTGAGCAGCGTCGAGTTCTTCGATCGACGAGATCATTGGAAGCATGAACCGCGCATCCCCGTGCACCGAAGCGCGAAGAATCGCCTCGACCTGCTGTTCGAATATGTCTGGTCGATAGAGTAGAAACCGTATACCACGCAGACCGAGAGCAGGATTCTCCTCATGGTGAGGTATCCCTTCACGATACTTATCGCTTCCGACATCGAATGCACGCAGCGTCACAGCCGATGTTCCGCACCGTTCAATAATGGATCGATACCACTCGTACTGTTCATCCGCATTTGGATACCTTCCGAACGCAACGAGCATCGTCTCGGTCCGCACGAGTCCAGCACCGTCGCAACCTACAGCGCGCGCTGCTTCAGCATCAGTGGCAGAGTCAATGTTTGCTCGAAGTACTATCGTCAGTCCATCTCGAGTGATTGATGGCAATGCAGCGAGAGTGAAAAGTTCCGAGCGCTCGCGTGTATGCTCCGCCATACGTTTATGATACGATTCCAACGTTGCATCGGTTGGTCGAACAACTACCAGACCAGTGTATCCGTCGACAATGATCTCATCACCATCACCAATCGCATCGGTTGCATTTCGAATACCGATGACAGCCGGAATGCCATACTCACGAGCAAGAATGCACGAGTGTGAGGTAACACCGCCGACTTCAGTGATGAAGCCAATGGTCGACATACGCTTGAAAAATATTATATCGTGCGGAGTGATCGAGCCCGCAACAATAATGCTGTCGAATCGCAGTTCGTGTGAAAGGGTTCGATTACGGAGCGCCGCCAGCATCCGTTCTATAACATGCTCGAAGTCCTGAACACGCTCACGCAATAGCTGATCACGAGCGCTGTAGAGGAATGTCTTGTGTACGTCGAATTCATCCACTACAGCAGCT
>CAMCXP010000116.1 GCA_945883395.1 Melioribacter roseus P3M-2 | reverse complement strand
ATGTGCTGTTGCACCAACAGATCCACAGCGTGTTGTGATCGCAGCGCAAGGTCGGTTGTTTCTCACAACCAATGGTGGAACCACCTGGACGAATGCCTCAAACTATCAGGGCACGTGGTGGGATGTTCAATGGCATACGTCGCGCAATGATCTCGTCTATGGCCTTGTACAGATGGGTAGTCACGTCGCATTTGCACGATCAACAAGTGCAGGTGTGAAGTTTGATACAGTTGGAATTGGTTATCCGACGAGCAGACCTGATCATCTGATGGCGCGTGCGCTGCTTGCTCTTACACCAGCAGACCCCAGCTATGTAGCCGTGATGATTGCCGGAGAAATCCGCAACGGACCAAGTGGTGTGTACGGACTGTATATCTCTCGCGATCAAGGATCCACATTTGAGCATCGCTGCTGCGGTTCCGTCGACGGTCCAGAACCTGTTGATACGCTGACAAATAGGAACCTCTTTGCCTACGCACCAAACGAGAACGGACTTGGTCAGGTGACATGGGATATGGGCTTTGCCGTATCGACTCGCGATACGTCATTGATGGTTGTGGCAGGGATCTTTCCATACCGCTCAACAAACGGTGGCCGCACGTGGTCGTCGATGCCTCCGATGCACTACGACGTGCAGTCGGTATCGGTGCATGGCGATAGCATTTGGATCACGCATGATGGTGGTATCGCGCTGTCGCCCGATCGGGGGCGCACGGTGACTGACCGCAGCACGGGTATTTCTGCGCTCGAGGTATGGGGCTTCGATCAATCCCATGATGGCCGGATCATGACCCTCGGAGCATACCACATGCCCATCTTCATTCGTGATACAGCCATCTATAGCAACGCACCACTGATCCAGGGATGGTATGCATGGTCTGGAGCTGATGCAATGGGCGCTAATGTCAACCCGATTGCTACCGAGTGGCTCTACGCGAAACCATGGTCGAGCGTGCGAGCACAACGCACACAAACCAAGAAGGTCGCACCACGCGGAACCGACCTCGGTATTGATCTCGGCTACATCACGCTTACAAATGTGTGTGTTGATCCTGGCAACTTCACGCGCATTGTCGCTTGTGATCATGCCAAACAGAGTGTTGTGATTTCGCATGACAACGGAAGCTCCTGGTATCCGCTGAAAACGTTCCAAAATTGGGTCTACCGTGTGCGCATGCATCCCGAGAATGGCCAGCTTCTCATGGCGCTTGGGGATCAAGGCTTACACCGCAGCACCGATGGCGGTGCAACCTGGCGCACCATCACGCCACCAGACGCGTTGCGTCGTGGTGCGGGCATGCAGGATATGGCATTCATCGGGGAAGGGGGCGATCATATTGCTGTTGCCTTTGGCGGACAGCAGACAAATGTGAAGATCCTTGAATCCATCGATGGTGGAAGCTCCTGGACGAGTAGATCTGCCGGAATCCCTTCCTTTGCGATCAAGACGCTCGTTGCTCGTCGTGGTCGGGGCATGGAGCTCTATGCCGGGACATCCTATGGTGTGTATACGCTGCGCGACGGCGACTCGACATGGCGCAGTGTTGGCAAAGGACTCCCCTATACGGACGTAAACTTCCTACATTTTGACGAGCCGAATGGTATGCTTCGTGCTGCGACGCTTCGTGGTCTATGGCAGGTACCACTTGCGCCGCGTTCGGATCTTCGTGCATGCATATCACGTGATCGCGACACTGTCCGATGCTCGCGGCAGCGCATTCGTTTTGGCTGTCGCTCTGCTGCACGTGAAGACATCTCATTCCAACGTCGATGGGAGTTCGAAGGAGGTCAACCATTTACATCTGCTGCGCGATCTGTCGATGTCTCCTACGCTGTGCCTGGCTCGTATGATGTGACGCTGATCATCTCACAGGGTGGAATGTCCGACACACTCGTTCTTCACGATGCAATTACAGTATTGCCAAGTGAGTGCGAAGGAGTCGATGGATTTGCTGGTAGTGCACTTGACCTGACTGATCCGGATGACCATGTAACGCTTGGACGTCTTACAGGAAATTCAACATCCTTTACGTTTACGGCATGGGTTCATCCGGTGGGAATGCAACCAGAGTTCTCTGCAATCCTCTGCACCGACGCCGATGAGGGAGTGAGTCAGGAAATCGGGTTGCAGTTTGTGAACGACAAGAATGAACTCGGCTATTTGTGGAAGGACGGTCGCTGGTGGTGGAACTCGCGTCTCACTGTGCCTCCGCAAACCTGGTCGCACGTAGCGCTCACCATCGATTCCACCGGTGCGACGGTCTACGTAAACGGCATCGGTAGTAGTGACAAGATTACGCTACCGCCACAGCAGCTGAATCAGCTCGTGATGAAGCTCGGAACGTATCATTACTGGTCATCCCGCAACTTCAATGGGTACATTGATGAGGTCTGCTTCCTCGATCGCACTCTCACGCAGGATGAGATCCGTCGTGGGATGCATCTGACGAAGCATGCCGATCACCCAGGTCTTGTAGGCTATTACCAGTTCAATGAGACGAATCCTTCCGTACTCTTTGATCGCATACGCGGACGTGACGGATCGTTGGAAGCCGGAGCAGGACGCAGGAACTCACAGGCGCTTGTTGGTGCTGGTGTAAGCGAGCTGGAGGAGATGCGGTCCAACCAAGCACGCATTGTTTTTTCGGAACTAGGGGACGAGCTGGACATCACCAATGCCCGTGATGACGAACAGATCCTCTTGACACGACTCGAGACGGAACCAACAGCTGTCCCGGCAGACGCGAATGTGATTGCACGACGTTCCTGGATTGTTGATGCCTTCACGCTCGACAGTAAGATTCATGAGATCACATCGCTACGCGTCGCTGCATCGAGGCTGATTGACTCAGCAGATGCTGTTGGACGAATGTTTCGTGTGCTTACACGACCGAATTGGTCGGCAGGTCCTGAGTGGACTGTTGCGCGAAGCACCGGAGCAACGTCGTACAGTGCAACCACTGCGTCCATCTACAATGCGTTCGGACGCGGTGTTACTGTGCCGCATCAGTTCGTGATTGGCGTTACCGGAGGGCCTGTTAGTGTCGCAGCGGGTCAGGAACGACAAGACGTCGTCGTCGTGCCACATCCCGCGAGCGACGTGCTCACAGTGACGGGGAACAGGCCACTCGGCACGGTTTCGTTGGTCGACCAACTTGGGCGAATCATGCGTCACAACGTCACAGAGTTATCGAGCATCATGTTCCATGTCGCTGACCTTCCTACGGGATGGTACATTCTTCGTGTGGGAACCACCGTGAAGATTGTGCAGGTCGTCAATTAGGAATCGATGGCTTTACCATCACTGTCTGCTCGCGTTCGAGTACGACAGCACCGACATTAGCACCCTTCGGCTTGCGCACGTTCTTTCGCTGCGTATAGACAACACTTACCCACGAGGCATTTCGTGCTTGTGAGTAGTACGCCGTGATTGCAGCTGCCTTCTCGAGTACCGGCTTCGGGATACGATCGGCGTCTACCCCACGCAGCACTGCGTGCGAGCCGGCAGAACCTCGAGCATGCAGCCACCAGTCATTCTGCTTTGCAAACCTCATTGTGAGTTCATCATTGTTCGCTGCGCTCTTGCCGACGTACAATGTATGCTGTTCGTCAATGACGAAAACACGGAAACGTCCGCTTGCTTCGTCGCGTGGATCGTGCGTTTGTGTATTCATGCGTTGTGGAGAAGATGCTTCAATGTCGCGAATCGTATCGGCTCGCTCAATCTTTGCGATGCGTTCCTCGAGTTCATGGATCGTACGTTGAAGTTCAGGAATCCGTTGCTCACGATGCAGCGCAGCCGTTTCAGCCGAACGTGCCTTGTCGTAGAGACGTGTGGCATTCTCAATGATCGAATGTGCTGGATTCAACGGGATAGAGATATCGTCGCCGTTCGGACCGACTAATGTGATGGTGGTGCGATCTCGTTCGTGCTGCTGTGGGTAGGATAGCAGTGTATCAGCCCACATCCTGTAGCGCTCAGAGCGCGCATCACGCACACCATCTGAATTGAGTGCAGCTAATGTCCGCTGTGCACGTTGGATGTCATTTGTTAGTGTGCGCAATGCGCTTACACGCTTCGAGCGAAGATGCTCGATGCGATAGCGTTCACGTAGAAGGTATGTCGTCGCTTCGAGTGCCGACGAGAGCGTCTCGCTTGCTGCCCATGATTGTAGCTCACAGAGTGAGAGCAGGCGTGCATCACCACGCGTGAGAACATAGAATGACCGTGTCGAAAGGCACGCCGTGCGTACCTGTTCTGCAATTGTCGAGCATAGATCACGCTGCGTCGGCGAAAGATCACTGACGTGTGTTGATGGGTCGACACCCGCTCTCCGGCATACCTCTTCGGCATACCACGGACCAAGCTGGAGCGGTGATCGAGCGAGAGCCTGTTGGGCCGTTAAGCTCTGTTGCTCCCAAAGGGGAATCGCACTCGGTGCGTTAACAGAAAACGTCGTATCACAACGCTCACTTGTATCCCGTAGTGCTTCAAGGATCATGCCGTCTCGAACACACACCACATTTCCATTGCCTGAAGAAAAGAACTCACAATGCACCTGGTGATCGGTAAACCAGAGTGAGATCACTCTGTCGTCTGGGTGCTTTGTGACAAGTGCAAGCGCCGTGTTCCAGACCGAACGGAACACGTCCCGCGTGTTGCTTCGTGCTCGTCGGAGTTGCGGCTGTTCGGATAACGATGCACCAGTCGGCGTTGTATCGATCACAAGTGTCCGCAGTTCGTCGTTGACAGCGAACACCATAGCGACGGTGTATTTTTCCTGCGTCCAAGCTTCGACAAGTTTCGACCCGCAATACTTCGCGGCGACCTCACGTGCAATGTGTTCGAGCGTGTAGTGGTGACGGATCATCGTTGTGTTCGACGTTGCTTACGCTTGGATGTGGGCAGGGCAAGCAGTGTAAGCTGATCAGCTGTCATTGTGCGCCACGGCATCGGCAGCGATGGCAGCAGATGTGTGATCGACTCACGTGTGAGAACTGGTGAAGAATGGAACCACAGCGCGAGCTCGCGGATATCTGCTTCCGTTGTATCGGCACAACCGAGAAGTCGAAGGTTGCTCGTAAGTACTACACGGTCGTTAATGTTTGCACACCATGAACGTATCTCGCGCATGGGTCGCCGCGGACCGCGGAGCAATCCTTCAACAGCTGCATGGCGCACAATCTGCTCGTCATCATAGAGCGCTCGTCGTAGCGAATCGAAGGTTACACCTGCTAGCTTGCTGATGGCGAACGCAGCACGTTGTCGCACGTACGGGGCAGGATCGCGCAGCAGGTGCGTGAATGAACTAGCGAACAGCGAATCGTTGAGTTCGCCCCATGTAAAGACTGCTAAACGACGTCTCCGCCACGAGGCATCGTTGGACATCGTAATCAACTCTGGGATACATGTTGTGTCGCGGACTTTGCCAAGGATCGTAGCAGCAAGAGCTGATGCTGATGCGTCCTGCGAGCGGAGCTGTTCGTGCAGAGCCGGGCGCGTGCGCTCGGGGCAAGAATCATAGATCTTCGGAAGAACGTACTCGAGCGTCATGCGCTCGCGTGGCATTTGAGTAGACATCTGTTGGACGAGATACGGAAGTGCCTCACCTCCGCGGGCTGAGAGCGCGTTGCGAGCTGGGACAACGTTCGACTGAAACCGCAATGGCGCTGCTGATGCTTGAATGAACAGACTATCTATTGCAGTGGCTAGTTGGCTCTGATCAGCTTCTGACGTTGGCTGGGGTATTGTCTTCGTATTGCCATCTGTCGATACGGAGTTCGTATCGACAAATACGCCATAGGTTGACTTTGTCGACCACGTATTATTGCGGAGCGTCGATGTATAGGAATCGATACCGTTAGCATCGACAAAGACACCGATCATACCGTAGGAGCGACGAATGTCGGAGTAGCCCATGGTCGACGGCTCGTGTTGCGCGATGTACGAATCGTTCCCCAAGAGGTCCAAGAAGATCGATACTGCATTTGCGTTCCCGCCGCCGAGTGATAGGCTTTCGACGACGTAGGCATCATCTCCCTGCTCATCAAGCAGCAAGCCAAGAGCGATATCGTGTCCGCATCCCATGGAAACGCCATGAGAAACATAGACATCATTGCCTTGCATATCGCGGAGAATGCCTGTTGCAAAGTGTACGCCTGATCCTTGCGCGTATTG
>CAMCXP010000115.1 GCA_945883395.1 Melioribacter roseus P3M-2 | reverse complement strand
TCACAAGGAGCTCCATGATCTCAGGACGGAACGTAAGCGTCGAATGATCGAGTCGTGTCACGAACAGCGAGCCAAACGTTTCTGCAATCGCTCCCTTCCATTGCGATGCTAGCAAGACGTGAATGAACGTCTGATCCATCTCAACGATGGATGGTCCATGCTCGTCAAACCAAAGCTTCTCGGCCTTCGCTGCCTCGTTTACGACATTCTGCGTGAAATGCACCTCAGCAAGTGATGCCATGGTGCTTACATCGATGCGTACGGTGTTCCATGCATCGACGACGTCGATGGCAGCTTCGGCGGTTGTGGCATCGTGCATCTGCTGCATAAGATCTGCATACGTCGTACGCAGGTGGTCGAGGTTCGGACGCACATAGGGAAGGTCAGAGAATGTTCGTACTGACATGTCAGCTCCGTTGTGAGAGGAATTCTTAGGAATCGCCGCGGAGTTTGCGAATGCGATCGCGCGCGACAGGAGCAAAGATAGAGCGAGGATAGGCAACGAGCAGAGCATTCAATGCTTGCATTGCGGCTGCTACATCCCCGCTGCGTTCGTCAATCTCGGAAAGACGCAGCAGGACGCGGTCACCCCAAATCGTCTCTGGAATGCGCTCTGCAATCGTCCGAAGGGGTATCAACGCGAGTGAATCATCACGCATCATCAAGGCAACTTCGCCTGCTCGCATAAGTGCACGTTCCCGAAGTTCTGGATCTCGTGCTGTTGAGCCCAAACCCATGAATTGCGGATAGGCGCTTGTATAGTAACGCCGAACGAAGTGTCCTTCAGCAGAAGCAAATGCAAGAACCGAAGCTGAGTCGTCTTGTGCCAAATCAATGAGCAACATGCGGTCTATCGCGTCATTTGCAGCAGCCGACGTGTGTTGGTCAGCCAGTTCACTGTAGCGTTCACGCGCAGTTTCGATCTTCCCTTGCCAAAGCTGCATGTCGGCCAGCATCAGACGGGCGAGATCCTTTCGGTCGCTTACGATAAGGTCAGGTGCAGCAACCAACGTTTCAAGTACAACACGAGCCTCTTGATCGTTGCCAACAGTAAGGTACAGGGTTGCCAGTAGCAGCGTGGCTTCACCGTAGACGGTGGTTCCACGCCACTGCACCTGGATACGTTGCAGCCGTGAACGAGCTGATTCACTATCACCAAGAACGGCATCTTCAATACGAGCGGCATTGAGCAGTGCGTCGGCACATAGGGGATGATTCGGATACGATGCAATCACATCATCATACCGCTTGACGATCTCACGGGCGTCCGGCAACGATAAATCACGCTGGCGCCGCAACTGTTGCTCGAGTGTACGAACCGACCCATAGGCGGCCGCTATCGATGTACGTTGGTCTGCTGCAAGCCGAAGCACTTGCTCGTAGGCCTGCAGTGCAATGCCGTATTGCTCGTCGTTTCGAGCACCATCAGCAAACAAGAGGAGCTCGTTACCACGTGCACGCACGAGCCGATCCAACGTAATCGTTGCGTCAAGCGCGCGATCCCAGAGCCGAAGTTGGCGATAGACCCACTGTTGGAGCCGCACAGACTCTTCTTGGTCAGACGCGAGGCGCGCTACATGCGAAGCAATTGATGCCGCCGCTGCATCAGATGCCAGAAGCAACGTCAGTGCACGCATCGTGCGATACACATCACGGTCGAGTGCAAACACAGCAAGGACTTCATCGCAGGCTTCGTCATACGCTCCGGTCAACGTCAGTAGGCCGACGACCTCATCGCTATATGGGTGCTGTTCTTGCCGTTGCGACTGGATGATGGCCTTACGAAGTGACGCGAGTGCGACGTCGTAGAGCCCAGCTTTGCGCTGCTCATTACTCACGGTAACATATGCTTGTTCTTTATCGTTGCTGGCCTCTATGGCGGAATCCCACCAACGCATCGCCACATCACGCTCGCCTCGGCGCGCGCGCAGCGCTCCTGCGAGGATACAAGCAGATGCAGTACGTGTGGTTGTTGCGTGCGATTCAACCAGTGGCATGAGCGCATCGAACTGCTGAAGTGCGCTCAGCGTTCGGACGACACCTTGGAAGTATGATTCATTCGATGGATGCTGGGCGTAGAGCTCCTGATAAATACGTGCAGCTCCACGATTATCGCCAGCACGCTCGTATGTGGAAGCCATACGAAGACGATCACGATCGTCAGAGCTTTGCCCAGTTGCCATCGTAACAGCAGCAAGCATCACAATGAATGAAGCACTGAGGAGGCGGATCACTGCTTCCATTGGTCAGCAAGAAGTGAGAGAATACTCGTCTGCAGCGGTGACGATGGAACGGCTACCGTACCATCATGCTGGATAACGACGTCGATTTCTGTGCGCATGCCGACTATGTTCGGGATATAGATCCCCGGCTCAATAGAGAACATGGTTCCGGGCAGAATCCGTCGCGTGTCATGCGTCTCGTAATCATCCATGTTGGCACCCGGTCCGTGAATCTCGGTTGTGATGTTGTGTCCGGTACGATGGATAAAGTGCGAAGCCATACCAGCTTGTTCAATAACAGCACGGCATGCACGGTCGACTTCGTATCCATACACTGGGAGGTTGGCACGATAGCGCTCCGCCACCAGTGCAAGCGCCGCATTGCGTGCATTTGCGATGATCGAAAACGTGGAGGCAACATCAGCTGGTATTGCAACACCTGTATAGCCGACCCACGTAAGATCAGCATAGGCAGCGCCCGGCGCATTCCTCTTGCACCAGGCATCAATCACAACGATCATTTCCGGCTCAATCGCTGATGATACTAACGCAGACGGTGCGTAGTGTGGTGATGCAGCATTTGGTCCGATCGCCACGATCGGTGCCGAATTGGTTACCAATCCGAGACGCGCAAAATCCTGCAGGATGAATTGTTGAATCTCATATTCCTGTACAGATGCCCCGCCGATGAGACGTTCGCGAATACGTTCGAACGCACGTGTAATGACATCGCGCAGCTGACCGCCCGTTACAGCTGCACCTGCGAGCTGCTCTTCAGATACGACTGCTGTGAATTGTTGCGCAATATCTGCCGAGGAGACAACCGATATATCGAGAGCACGGATCGCTTCGATAGTTCCGGCATCAACCTTACTCGTCGCTGGAAGGGCATTCATGGGTGAATACTCCATGGCAACAGTCCTAAACGCGCCGATGGCGGTGCGCAGCGCTTCATCCCACGACTCGCGTGTATCGTACAGCAGGACTGGTATATCGATGTGCTCAAGCGGAAGTTGTTCCATGCGGTGCACGATCTTCACTGGTGTTCCATGAGCAGGTATAACCACCGCCCAACGTCGTGTGCAGTGTGCCTGTGGCGGTATGTCGAGCATCTGCCATGCCAGATCATTAGAACCGCGGTAATCGTACATCATCCACGCTTCGATAGATGCTGACTGCAAAGCGTCTTGATACCGGGGAAGAATTCGCTTCATGTGAACTCCTGAAATGACAAGGTTGCATGTGTAAGGAACTGGTAAACAGCTACTGTTGGTACTCGTGTACCGTTATCAACTTCATCGTGAAGCCTGCCAAGACGATATGTCACGTCGGGATGTTGCATTAGCCGTCGAACAATTTCTTGCTGCAGAATTGCATCAAACCACGCGCGGCGTTGGCGCCTTCGTTGATCAACAAGTTGCTGATGCACGTCATCGGCAAAGACGCCGTCGAGCCACGCAACTACCTCCGCAACGCCGCTGCCTACGCGAGAGGAAATCGGTACCACTGGAACCGGTAGCGAGGGTATTGGTGGATGGAGAAGCCTTAGTGCGCTCGTGTACATCGCAGTTGCCATCCTGGCTGCCTGCTCGTCAATGTCTGTTTTGGCGACGATGATGGCATGCGCCATCTCCATAATGCCGCGCTTGATCCCTTGCACTTCATCTCCGGCGGTAGGAAGCACAAGAAGAAGAAACACATCAACCATATCCGAGAGGTCCGTCTCGCTTTGACCAACACCAACGCTTTCGACGATCACCGTTGAATATCCAGCTGCTTCACACACGATGATAGCATCACGTGTGGTTGGTGTCGTGCCACCAAGGGCCAAACGAGACGGTGACGGACGTACGAATGCACTGGGATGATTCGACAGATGTTGCATCCGGACCTTATCTCCGAGGATGCTCCCACCTGATTTGCGACTCGATGGGTCAACGGCCAGAACTGCAACACGCTCACCTTGCTCAACACAGGCCATGCCCAGTGCTTCCGCGAACGTGCTCTTCCCAACACCAGGCGCACCAGTGAGCCCAATACGCTTTGTTCGGTGTGGTCGCGCACCACACTGATCCAGCAGCCACATGGCATTCTCTCGATCCTTCGGTGATGTGCTTTCAATGATCGACAATGCCTTTGCAAGCGCTCTCCGTGATCCCGATGTGAGATCACGGTACACGTGCTCTATTGACGGCTCAGATATCATTGCTTACTCAACGGTAACGCTCTTGGCGAGATTCCTCGGCATGTCCACATTGCACCCACGCTCCACTGCGATATAATAGGCCAGTAGCTGCAGTGGGATTGATGCAAGGATCGGTGTAAGAATCGGGAGCGTGCGTGGGACACGCAGCACGTGATTGGCGACGTTCTCGATGTACGTATCCTCGTCGTCTGCAATTGCAATCACTCGACCATTTCGTGCGCGCACTTCTTCAATGTTCGACACGATCTTATCGTAAATCTCATCATGCGGTGCGATGAACACGACCGGCATGTTTTCATCAATCAGCGCAATTGGACCGTGCTTCATCTCTGCCGCTGGATAGCCTTCGGCGTGGATGTAGGAAATCTCTTTCAACTTGAGTGCCCCTTCGAGCGCAGCAGGGAAGTTATACCCTCGGCCCAAGTAGAGGAAGTTGGATGCGTGTGCATACGCATGCGCAATAGCCTTGACGTCGTCTGCACGTTCGAGAATCGTCGAGATATACGCGGGAATACGCTCCAATTCCTGCGCGATTCGCTTGCCTTCTTCTGCCGACAATCCACGCATGCGCCCCATGTAGAGCGCGAACTGCGTTAGGACGCAGAGTTGCGACGTAAATGCCTTCGTTGATGCTACACCAATCTCGGGTCCGGCATGGAGATACACGCCGGCGTCTGTTTCACGCGCGATGGTACTTCCAACGACATTCACCATCCCAATGACAGTCGCACCATTGAGCTTTGCCTGTCGAATGGCGGCAAGCGTATCTGCAGTTTCTCCACTCTGCGAGATCGCAATCACAACATCATCCGATGAGATGATAGGATTGCGATAGCGGAACTCGCTTGCGTATTCAACTTCTACTGGAATGCGTGCGAGCGCTTCGATGAGATACTCGCCAACGAGTGCCGCATGCCAAGATGTGCCACAGCCTGTTATGATGATACGCTTGGCCGATTGGAGCTTTTCACGGACACTGGCAAGCCCCCCGAGCTTAACCGTACCTTCCTCGGTTTGCAGACGGCCACGGAAGCCATCACGGAACGTAATCGGTTGCTCGTAGATCTCTTTGAGCATAAAATGCTCAAATCCACCCTTTTCGATCTGCTCAAGCTCAAAGGCAATCTCCTCGACAACGCTATGCGTATCGATGTTTGCAATAGTCTTCGTTTGAAACCCATCACGACGCAAGATGGCCATCTCGTTTTCGTTGAGATACACAACCTGACGCGTGTGCGCAATGACGGCAGCTGCATCTGATGCAACGAGGTACTCGCCATTGCCAATACCGAGAATCAAGGGGCTTCCCCGGCGAGCAGCAATGATCATGTCGGGATCATGCGTACTAATCACCACGATACCGAATGTTCCTTCGACCTCGGCAAGGGCCGTGCGGACAGCCTGCTCAAGGTCCTGCAGTGTTTCATACAGCATCCCGATGAATACTGCGAGCACTTCACTATCGGTATCCGACCGGAAGGTATAGCCAGCATTGAGCAGCTTCTTTTTGATCGTCAGGTAATTCTCGATGATGCCGTTATGCACGAGCGCGATCGTGCCAGATTGATCGGTGTGGGGGTGGGCATTGACGTCGTTAGGTACCCCGTGCGTAGCCCACCGTGTATGGCCCACGCCGACTGTACCATGAAGTTGATCCATATCAACAGCACGCTCGAGGTCCATCACGCGACCAGCCCTCTTTTCGATACGGATACCACCATCAGCAAGGAGACACACTCCAGCTGAATCATATCCACGATACTCCAG
>CAMCXP010000114.1 GCA_945883395.1 Melioribacter roseus P3M-2 | reverse complement strand
AAGTACGACGTGGTTGTCACAGGATCGTGCAACCCGTCGGCAACATCACGTCAGGCGACGGTGTCTGTCGGAACGCCAACAGCGATCACGACGCAGCCCTCTGCCGTGACTGTGGAAGAAAGCAAAAGCTTTACGCTCAAGGTGGTGGCCACGGGGTCTACGCTCACCTACCAGTGGCAGCGCAACGGACAAGATGTCGCAGGTGCGACCTCGGCAGAGTACAGCGTGACTTCGGCATCGCAAGCTAACGAGGGCGCGTACACGTGTGTCGTCAGCGGCGGTTGCGGTGTTGCGACAACCTCACCAGTAACGGTTACGGTTGTCCCGTCCACATCGGTTGAAGATGAGCTCACACGAAACGGCGTCGTGGTCCTTGGTCCGATGCCAGCCAGAGACTACATCGCTGTGCGGATCGCAACAATCGAGCCACGCGCATGGACGGCAGTGGTGCGCGACCAGCGTGGGAGCATGGTTTCTGAGCAGGCGATGGGGTATCTCCCATCGGGTGTCGTGGATCTCAATCTTCAGATCGGATCGCTTGCTGCTGGTGTTTACTCGATCGAGCTTCGCGGCGGCCAGACCACGCTACGAACCCAGATTGTCGTAACGCGATGATAAATAGATAGGTAGTCAGGGCAGTCAATGCAATGGCGTCTTGGGGGTGGTTACCTTCGAGGCGCCATTTTCATTTGAACCTCACCGTATTGTAACGGTTCTGTCTGTTCGTTGTTATGTGAAGGTTAACCGCACAAGTATCTACCAACGAGCAAGCCATGAACGCTTTTCTCCGACAGGTTTGTCTAGCAGGAATTCTGCTGGCATTCGCATCAACTGTCACGTTCGCAAATTATGCCGCGCCAGCCGCGACGATCGATGGATTTATCGCCAACGTTGGCCAGTGGCCAGTCGAGGTGCTTTTCTGTGCTCGTCAGAACGGTGCAGACGTGTGGATTACACGCACAGGCGTAGTAGTTGATGCGTACGCCGTCGATAAGCTTGGCGGACTTCGCGTTGGTGACGTTGAACGTCAGGTGATGGTTGGCCAGACAACGCCGGCGCGTGTGTCGACGAGCGAGCCCATTGCACAAGTGAGCTTCTTCCCGGGCCAAGGTGCTGCGCTGTCGGCTCCCGTCTACGCAAACGTGCTCCTGAGCGACGTCGTGCCAGGGGTTAACCTTGCCTTCGTTCGCAATCATGATGGCCGCGTTGTTCGCAACGTGATTGCCAAGCCAGGCGCAGATCTGTCGCGCTTGACAATTGAGCGCATAGGTGCTTCGACTGAACTGATGGACGTGACGGTTGTGACCTCGACCGTGTTTGGAACGTATCTCGGCGGACCACAGAAGGATGAAATTGTCTCTGTAACACGTATGTCGAATTCGAACATCATCGTTGCAGGAACAACACAGCAGCTGGAGTTTCCGCAGGGCACGACGGGCGGCTATTCGACAACACTGAAGGGCACGACTGACGGCTTTGTTGCGCGGTACGACTGGAAGCTGCAAAAGGTGCTGTCATATACATTCATCGGTGGAAGTAGTGACGATCGTATCCATGACGTTGCGATCGATAAGCAGAACAATGTCTACGTCTGTGGTGAAACAAACTCCCAGGATCTTCCAACAACATCGGGAGCATCGGGTAAGATCTACAAGGCAGGGCAAGATGCATTTGTTGCAAAGCTGGATTCTACATTGACCAAGCTTGGCGTATGCTTCTATCATGGCGGCAACAAGGATGATATGGGCTATGCTGTCTCTGTAGATGGCAATGGCTTGATCTATCTCGCAGGTGGAACAAACTCGACAACGAACTTCCCTGTGACGTTCCCTGTCACGATCCGCATCAACATCCCAGGCGGCTGGGGTCGTCCACCATCATCGCGTGATGAGCCAGGTGGTGGTGCGAACATGGGCCAGATCGATGGCTTCGTCGCGTCGTATTCTGCTAACGGATCGATCCAGCAATCACGGTTCTTTGGCCGCGAGGGCATTGAGTACTTCAAGGACATGGCTGTCGATAAGTCTAGCTCGGTCTACCTCACTGGCGTAACATCCTCTGCTAACTTCGAAACAGCTCCGACGTCGGATCGCTTCTCTTCTGGTCGTGTGCCATACGATCGCACCTTTAACGGCGGCAACACAGACGCGTTCGTCGTGAAGCTCAACAATGAACTTGCGCTTGCAAAGTCTGATGACGGAACGTACTCGACATTCTTTGGTGGAGACGCTGAAGATGCTGGTCGTGGGATTTTTGTTGACGAACTCGGTCGTGCAACGGTTGTTGGTGTTACAACATCAAAGAACCTGCCCACCATAGGAACGCTCTTTACGCAGCGTATCGGTGATCAGGATATCTTCCTGGCCGTCCTCAGCGACGATGGACGGGAACTCAATAGTGCAACGTATTACGGTGGAAGCGCACGTGAGGAAGTCATGGGTGCGACACAGTTTCTGGGAACGGGTACAGCAGTGATTTATGGCAGCACAACATCGATGGATTTCCCGGTAACGGGTGACGGTGCTGTGTCGGAGCGTGGTGGCGGGGCTGATGGATTCATCGCGTTGATCAATACATCGACAAACAAGTTCGCTACGCTGATTAATGGTGACGGCGACGACACCGTTCGCAGCGTTGCTGTTGACCATGTCGGTGATCTCTACTATGCAGTTGCCACAACGTCATCGTCGCTCCGCGCGCATGACTCTGCCGCAGCGCAGCGTGGAACAGGGTCAGACATGTACGTCGCAAAGCATGCGTTCGGAGTTCTCGAGCTCACATCACCTTCTGGCGGTGATACATGGTGTGTTGGTTCAAACCGCACAATTTCATGGTCGTCACTTGGATTCGCAGATTCAACAAGCTTCTATGTTCAGATTGCGCCGGAAGGCACTGAGAACTGGACAGACCTCAAACAGCGTGTTGTCGGGCGGAATCTCCAGTGGAAGGTCACAGCGCTACCAACAGGACGTTACGTTGTGCGTGTGAGCTCCTACCGCGGTCACGTCAGCAAGCTTCTTACGCCCCTTACGATATCAAACCCACCAGCGATCATACAACAGCCAACAAATGCTGCTTCGTGTGTTGGTAAGCCAGTCACGTTGAGCGTTGAAGCAGAAGGCGCTACCCTCAAGTATCAGTGGCGCAAGGGGTCGGTTGACATCCCTGGTGCAACATCTGCGTCGTATACGATCCCAGCGGTAGATCAGTCGTCGGTCGGACAATATGCATGCACGGTAAGTGGTGCATGTACGCCGAGCGTCGTGTCGCAAGCGATCACTGTAAGCATCGCATCGGCGACAGCTATCACGACGCAACCGGGTGGGCTCACCGTTGAGCAGTCGAAGTCGTTCACGCTGCGCGTAGCTGCATCTGGATCAGTCTTGACCTATCAGTGGAACAAGGATGGAACACCAATCACTGGCGCTACGCAAGCGGAGTTCGCTGTGCAAGCTGCAGTGCTCGCTGATGGCGGTTCATACACCTGCACCGTTGTGGGCGGTTGTGGATCCGTTACATCCGAAACAGCAACGGTGGTTGTTACTCCAACAACGAGCGTCGAAAACGATAACGCTTCGGATGTTGCATGGATGCGCCTTCTTGGACCAACACCAGCATCTGAATATGTGAGCGTGGAGCTTACAGGCGATGCCGCTTCGTATGAAATGACAGTTGTCGATATGCAAGGCCGGCTCGTGTCTTCTGTGCAACTGGGCGCGATCGATGGAATTCGTCGCGTGCGCATCCCGACCGACCTGCTGTCGAATGGTGTGTATGTCGCACGGGTACGTGCTGCTGAGCGCCTTGGCCATGTGCGATTTACGATTGGACGCTGATTGCCCCCTAATGCAGGTACGATAGGAACACTTGTCCAATGAGCGCCGTTGTCGAGTTCCCACGGGAACCCGGCAACGGCGTTTGTGGTTCGGACACGCGTAAATGCAGCCTTGCATAAACTAGGACTAGATAAGTCGTATATTTGCACCATGAACTCTGAACAGTCAATTCTTGACGACGTCGTAGGAAGCGAGTATAAGTACGGCTTCACGACTGATATCGAGCAGGAGTTACTCCCGAAGGGCCTCAATGAGGACGTCGTGAGATTCATTTCTGCGAAGAAGGAAGAACCCGAATGGATGCTTGAGTGGCGCCTCAAGGCGTTTCGTCACTGGCAATCAATGAAGGAGCCGACGTGGTCCAACGTTTCGTATCCGAAGATCGATTTTCAGGACATGATCTTCTGGGCCGCCCCGAAACAGAAGGAAGGTCTTGCATCGCTTGATGAGGTAGATCCTGAGTTGCTGGCAACGTTCGCAAAACTCGGCATCCCGATTGAAGAGCAGAAGATGCTTGCAGGTGTGGCTGTAGATGTTGTGTTTGATAGCGTAAGCGTAAAGACGACGTTTCAAGACAAACTCAAAGAGCTTGGCATCATCTTCTGTCCGATTAGCGAAGCCCTTCGTGAGCACCCAGAACTCGTGCGCCAGTATATCGGAACTGTTGTTCCTCCGAGCGACAACTTCTATGCTGCATTGAACTCTGCCGTGTTCAGTGATGGCTCGTTCGTCTACATCCCGAAGGGTGTCCGCTGTCCGATCGAGCTCAGCACGTATTTCCGCATTAACGCGCGAAACACCGGACAGTTTGAGCGAACGCTGATTATTGCCGATGAGGGCAGCTATGTGAGCTACCTCGAGGGTTGCACTGCACCGCAGCGCGATGAGAACCAGTTGCACGCGGCAGTCGTCGAACTGGTTGCGCACACACGTTCTGAAATCAAGTACTCTACTGTGCAGAACTGGTTCCCGGGCGACAAGTATGGTAATGGTGGCATCTACAACTTTGTTACCAAGCGCGGTATCTGCGAAGGTGCACACAGCAAGATCTCGTGGACGCAAGTCGAGACAGGATCGGCAATCACATGGAAGTATCCGAGTGTAGTGCTTAAGGGTGATTATTCCATTGGTGAGTTTTACTCTGTCGCCGTCACAAACAACAGGCAGCAGGCTGATACCGGCACCAAGATGCTGCACGTCGGTAAACACACGCGGAGTCGGATCGTTTCGAAGGGCATCTCAGCGGGCACGTCACAAAACAGTTATCGTGGTCTCGTGAAAGTGTTGAAAGTCGCTGAAGGGGCCCGCAACTTTTCACAGTGTGATTCACTCTTGATCGGTGACGCTTGCGGAGCGCACACGTTCCCGTACCTCGAGATAGCTAATGCTTCGGCGACGGTTGAGCATGAAGCTACAACATCGAAAATCGGCGAGGACATCCTGTTTTACTGCAATCAACGTGGCATTGATACCGAGGCAGCAGTGGCACTGATCGTAAATGGCTACGCTCGTGAAGTCCTCAATCAGCTTCCCATGGAATTCGCCGTGGAAGCGCAGAAACTCCTTGCAATTTCTCTCGAAGGCAGCGTCGGATGACACCAATCCTCAGCATACAACAACTCACCGCTGGAATCGAGGACCGTGAGATCCTCCAGGGGGTCGACCTCGTCGTTAACCCCGGTGAAGTACACGCCATCATGGGTCCGAACGGATCTGGTAAGTCGACGCTTGCGTCTGTTCTTGCTGGACGTGATGACTATGCCGTATCGGGTGGGTCGGTAAACTTCATGGGCAAGGATCTACTGGAACTGTCACCGGAAGAGCGTGCGCGCGAGGGTCTGTTCCTAGCATTCCAGTATCCGATTGAGATCCCGGGTGTATCAACGGCGAACTTCTTGAAGACAGCTGTACGTGAACTGCGCAAGCATCGCGGTCTTGATCCGCTCGAACCAGCACAGTTCCTTGCGCTGATGCGCGAGAAGATGAAGCTCGTCGAAATGGATCCATCATTTCTCAATCGATCGCTCAACGAGGGATTCTCTGGTGGCGAAAAAAAGCGCAACGAGATTTTTCAAATGGCGATGCTAGAACCGACATTGGCGGTGCTCGATGAGACAGACTCCGGACTTGACATCGATGCTCTCCGCATCGTGGCCGGTGGTGTCAATGCATTGCGTTCATCCGACAACGCTATTGTTGTGATCACACACTATCAGCGTCTGCTGGATTACATCGTGCCTGATGTTGTACACGTTCTCTGGAACGGACGAATTGTTCGCTCCGGTGATGCGTCGCTCGCTCTTGAACTCGAGAAGCGCGGATACGACTGGATCAAGAACGAAGCATCGGTGGAGGCATAAATGCCATCTGAGATCCTGCGTCAGAAGGTGCAAACG
>CAMCXP010000113.1 GCA_945883395.1 Melioribacter roseus P3M-2 | reverse complement strand
GCAACCTCGACTGTTCATTCACGACTCGATCCCGTCGTGCCCCCTATCGCACGAATACGGAACACATTTCGCATGGTGATCATCATCAAGAACAATAAGCAGAGCGATCCTTCTGGCAGCGAGCTACGAGCTGTTCTTCGAGGCTCACTCGATGCGTATTATCGCGACTATGCTAGCTCACTTGTTCATGTCACTGTCGATATTGACGCACACGGAACGTTCTAACAGCATCACACTATGAAAACTCTCGTTCTCCTTGGATCCGGTGAACTCGGCAAAGAAGTTGTCATTGCCCTCAAGCGACTTGGACATCGCGTCGTTGCAATTGACTCCTACGAGAATGCACCTGCCATGCAGGTCGCTGATGACTATCGCGTAGTAAACATGTTAGATGGTGCGGCACTCGATGCAGCAATCCATGAGATACGTCCCGACATCATCGTACCCGAAGTTGAAGCACTTCGCACCGAACGTCTCTTCGCGTATGAGGCAGCGGGCATAACCGTGATCCCGAGTGCAAGAGCGGCTAACATGACAATGAATCGCAAGGCTATTCGAGATCTTGCTGCCAAGGAGCTTGGGCTCCGCACGGCTGATTATCGCTATGCAACAACCGAGGACGAGTTCCGTGCTGCGATTGATGCCGTTGGTGTTCCCTGCGTTGTCAAGCCCTTGATGTCCTCCAGTGGCAAGGGGCAGAGCACTGTGCGGCATAGTGATGACGTTGCAACCGCGTGGAGTTATGCCATGGAAGGTAGCCGCGGGGATCTGCGCGAGGTTATCGTAGAACAGTTTATCCCATTTGAGAGCGAGATCACACTTCTTACCGTTACACAGATCGACGGACCAACATTGTTCTGTCCGCCTATTGGACATCGCCAGGAGCGCGGCGACTATCAAGAGTCATGGATGCCACATGCTGTTTCGCCTGCTCTCTTAGCAGAAGCACAAGACATGGCTCGTGTCGTAACTGCAGCTCTCGGTGGACCAGGCATCTGGGGTGTGGAGTTCTTCCTTACGAACACCGAAGTGTATTTCAGCGAACTCTCACCAAGACCACATGATACAGGCATGGTGACACTTGGTGGAACAATAACGTTCAATGAGTTTGAACTGCATGCTCGGGCAGTTCTTGGCTATCCGATCCCGTCTGTTGTGCTTGAGCGTGCCGGCGCCTCAGCAGTCATCCTTGCTGATCGCACGTCTGCTCGAGAACCTGAGTATCATGGCATAGAGCATGCTTGCCGTGAGCTAGGGATTGATGTCCGCATCTTCGGTAAGCCCGCATGCCGTCCGTATCGGCGCATGGGTGTTGCACTCGCCTCTGGAGCAGTGGATACGTCGATTGATGAACTGCGAGAACGCGCCCGAAGAGCCGCCGCATGCATCACGCTGGAGTATCGCTAGAACGTTGCGCCCGACAATGTCACGCGAAACTCCGGTCGGTCACGCTGTGAGATACGTGCATTTACATCTATGCGGAAGAACAACAACAAACGATTAACTCCTAGACCAACCTCATAGTACACACCTTCACGTGTTACTGCCGTTGACGGAAGTGTTGTTGACGTCATGGCCTGTGTCTGTTCACTAAACGATGTCCAACCAACACCGCCGAAGGCAAGGAACTCAATACCAAACGAAGCGATCCCCGGGATCCGGAGAATGCCGGGTATAACTTCTCCAAAGTTCTGTGTGAGTGAGAGCGTGGCATAGCGATCACCATAGAACTCTTTCACTTGCATACCTCGGAATGCACCAGTTACTGCCAGTCCGTTAAGGCTCGATTCAAGACTTCCAAATCGCTGTGGGGGTACTCCGCCGGTTGACCATCCAAACGTGGCAACAAGGTCCGTTGTCCAGACAGACAATGGCTTTAAACGAACCATTCCCTCAGCTTGAACAACTGTATACGAGAACGCCGACGGAAGCAATGTAGGATTCGAGTGTTCCATCATCATCGCGAAACCAGTTCGCGATATCATGCGAAGTGGCGAATAGTTCACACGCAGCGTTGCACCTAATGAGCGCAACGTTCCTGGCATGATCTCTGGATTCATGCGTTCCGGTGTTTGTGGTCGGAACAGCGACCAGACATCACGAGTTTGAGCGCTTGCATGATCCTCACTTCGAACAAATACGCGTACAGACGAAGGACGCTGCCAGACATCGTTTCGGATAAACGCAAACTGCCCCCAGCTGTAACTCACGCCAACTTCTCCACCCTCACGATGATAATAGTCGCCATAGTCATTCCCGAATAGGAGCGACGTTGCAGTAATCAATGGCGAGCGCACGACGTTGGGATTATCTCGACGTTGCAGGATACGATAGATCGATACGTCGACGGACCATCGCTGCTGCGCTCCCAGAAACAAAGTAGGATGCAGCCAGCCGTACAATCGCCCATCTGCCGTTCCATACCCCACTCCCGACTCAAGTTCAATCACCGTGTCGGGTCTGAAACGCGTGCCAACACCGAGATACAACCCATGCATCCGATTATAACGCAACACATCCTCAAAACCACTAAATGGCCGCCGTCCCAAGTGCGCGATTACGCGTGCTATCGGACCGAATATCCTGTTAATCAGTGTCGATTGTAGGCTATCTGGATTATCGATCGCACTACGTATTTCGACATAGGCACGCTCTTCGTCTGCGCTTAACGTACCTATGGCATTCTGTTGCCAGAACACGGAGTCGTAGGTCAGTGCCGAAGGTGTTAGCTCCACGCGCCACTGATCAAAGATGTCGTCGTCTATCTCCGTGTTTATCTCATATGCAGAACAACGCGTCTCAAGTTCTACATCAAGTCGCGGCTGAATCACGAAGAGAATATCGGCCGTCAAACTACTGGCGATACGGAGATACTCCGGAACCACGAACCCATCAACAATCGAAAATGTCTGACTGTACGACAACGACGCATCAAATGGGAGGTTGACAACACGATTAGGCTCGAATTCAACATTGAGCGGAGTAAACGTTCGTACGTCGATAAAGAGAACTCCGTGAAACCCCTTACGCACAGCACTGTTTGATCGCACATCAATGATTGCGATTGAGTCGTCAACATCATTGCGCAGTGTGAAATCTGCATGCTCAAGAGCATCATCGGCAAACGGCGTCTCAATCTCCTCACCGAGAAGCGTCACGGTGTTTGCATACGAAGAGAGATTCGTGCCCAGCGAAACAAGATTTGCTTGTGGAGGAATATTCGCTGTCTGACGACGCTGCAGGATCTTATTCGAGTACTGGTCGGGTGCTTTGAAGTATCCATCCGAGAACGACTCGAGAATACTAAACACAGCTGTATCTCCCCGTCCGGAAGAGCGCGTCGCCGTTACCGTATCGGTATTGACCACAATCTTCGAATACAGACGATATCGATACGAGCGGATCTCCTCGGTCTGCCGCTTGCGACGTGCAATCACTTCACGCATAATGCGCTGTGCGGGGTCTTCGGCACGAACGATCACGACAGCTCCCTCAATTCCGCGTTCCTGCAGGCGGACAACGAGTAAGGAATCGATACTCCGGATGTGGAGTGTATCAGCACGATAGCCAACACAGGAGGCGATAACACGGGCGCTATCGACTGCTGCACGCTCGGATGCATTTAGCCGTATAGCAAACGCTCCGCTGCGATCTGATATCGCAGCTCGTCGAATGGACGTCAATCTGATCGAGGCATATGGAACTGGCTCGCCTGTTTGGGCATTGAGCACTATACCTTGAATTGCCGGGGAACGTTGAGCGACCGTCACCAATGCTGACGTGCACACAAGCACGACAACCAGCATGGAACGTATCTGTCTCATTTTACCCCTAGTAAAGCTTCCGCGTCAGACTGCGCGCGCGCCAGGGATTCCGTTGGACTTACCTCGCCAAGCAGCACCCGCTCCACCGCACTCTCCAGGATCTCTTCAAGATCCAACCAGCGCGGATGTACAGGAGTCATGCGCGCATGTACGAGTTGGTTTGCAAAGACAGCCTTCATGGGATCAGCAATCAGTGTTGCGTCACGGGCAAACGCAGAGTCTGCAGGAAATCCTGCTTCCGGAACTGCTCGACAGAAACGGACAGCATTTGCGCCGTTGACAAGGAACTGCACGAGCTCTCTGGCCATTTGTGTGTTTGTTGCTCCGGCGCTTACTGCCAGATACTCGCCCCCTGCGAACGAGATACCCTGAACGGTTCCAAACATCGGTTGTGGCACCGGCACGATGCGCTTTCCTTTAGCTGCGGCAATCTTTTTGAGCAACCACGAGCCCGAGTTCCACATGCCAATCTTGCCCTGAACGAACGCAGCATCAAGCTGACGCTGTGTTTCGATCATTCCGGCACGGGCCAGGCGTGCATACAACTCGAGAGCTGCCACGTTCGATGGAGAATAGAACGTCGGACGTCCCTGCTTATCGAGAACATCGCCACCAAAGGACCACATCAACGGGAGGATCTTTTTGTAGAGTCTGTGTGCGTCAGCACCGTTAGCACCCCACCCCATCATACCAGCGTCGTGGAGCTTTTCCGCCGTAGCGACTACATCGTCAAGTGTTACGGGAGGAGTTGACACCCCGACCGACGCAAGCATATCCATGTTCACATACAGAACACGCGTATCAATCGTCCACGGATAGGCGTACATGCGGCTATTCCACGTTCCCGGTGCCAGCGAATAGGGCACGAAGCGTCCAACAGACGCGGCATCGCCGGGAAGCTGCAGGAGGACTCCGGAGCTGGAAAACTGTGCGACCCAGTCTGATCCAAGCTCGATCACATCTGGAGGGGCACCAGAATTAAAGGCTGCCTGCAGCTTTACCTTCCCGTCGTTCCAGGAAAGTTCCGTGAGTTCAACGCGCACGTTCCGCGTCTGCTCAAACTCACGAATGAGATCGAGGAGCGCTTGCTTTTGGCCAGGCTCACTCCAGAAATGCCAAAAACGGATCACGTGAGCATCACGCTCGGAAGTGCCACCCCCCCCACAGCCATTGAGCATGAGGCTTAGGGTAAACATGAGAGCTGCGAAGAATGCGATCGACATAGAACGTTTCATAGGCACGAAGCTACGCATGCCATTGTCCATTCGGAACAACATCCGTAGATTTGAGAGCGTCCAGGCTGTTGCGCAAGCGCAGAACTACGACACCTTCACTCTTCCGATCATTTATCAGGTGTCCTGTGCCGAAGACGTCAAAGTACATCTTCATTACGGGCGGAGTGCTTTCTTCCTTAGGGAAGGGCATCGCTTCTTCATCCATCGGTCTCTTGCTTCGTCAGCGTGGCTTCTCAGTCACGATTCAGAAGCTCGACCCCTATATCAACGTCGATCCAGGCACGATGAACCCCTACCAGCATGGTGAGGTCTTCGTTACCGATGATGGAGCCGAAACAGACCTTGATCTTGGCCATTACGAGCGCTTCCTCGACGTTAATATGTCGCGTGCAAATACGGCGACAGCAGGCCAAGTCTATTACGACGTAATCATGCGTGAGCGTCAGGGTGAATACCTTGGCAAAACTGTGCAGGTCGTGCCGCACATCACCGACGAAATCAAACGTCGGATGCGTGCATTTGATGGTAAGTACGACATCATTATCAGCGAGATAGGCGGAACTGTTGGGGACATTGAGTCCCTTCCATTCCTCGAGGCCTGTCGTCAACTGCGCCATGAGGTCGGCCGAGGTAATGCACTCGATGTGCATCTAACCTATGTGCCGTATATCAAATCTGCAGGCGAGCTCAAGACAAAACCAACTCAGCACTCGGTAAAGACACTCATGGAGTTTGGAATTACTCCTGATATCCTTTTGTGTCGTTCCGAGATGACACTTGATAACGACATCCGTGCGAAGATTGCGTTGTTCTGCAACGTAGAACAGCGAAGTGTCATCGAAGCTCTCGACGCAGAAACGATCTACGAAGTGCCGATGATGTTTGCCAAGCACGAGCTTGATCAGATCGTTTGCGAGAAGCTTCATCTCAAGCGCTCAAAGCTTTCGATGGAAACCTGGACGCGCTTTGTTCGTCGTATCAAATCCCCGAAGCATGCTGTTACAATTGGCTTTGTTGGTAAGTACAACAAGTACCCTGATTCATACAAGAGCATCACAGAAGCTCTGATACACGCCGGAGCAATCAACAATACTCGAGTCAACATTAGGTGGATCGACTCTGAGGACGTTACCAACGATAACGCGGCAGAAATGCTTGATGGTGTCGACGGCATTCTGGTTGCACCGGGATTCGGACATCGTGGGATTGAGGGGAAGATTGCAGCAATCACGTACGTTCGCACGCACGACATTCCATTCTTTGGCATTTGCCTTGGCATGCAATGTGCCGTAATCGAGTATGCGCGCAATGTTGCAGGCCTACCACTGGCCAACTCATCGGAATTCAAGAAGAACAAGTT
>CAMCXP010000112.1 GCA_945883395.1 Melioribacter roseus P3M-2 | reverse complement strand
AACACCAAGCAGTTCCGTGTTTTTATGGGACTGAGCATTCTCGGTGGATTTGGCTTCTTGATCGTCAAGTTCTTCGAGTACAGCGCGAAGTGGCATCACCACCTGTTCCCAGGACAAGAAGAGCACACAATCTTCTTCTCGTTCTACTTCCTCATGACAGGCTTCCACGCCATGCACGTTGTTGGTGGCATGATTCCGATGGCGTACATGCTGTTCCGTTCGTACGGTAAGGGCGGCTATCCATATCCAGTGAAGGTCGAAACACTCGGTCTTTACTGGCACTTCGTCGACTTGATGTGGATCTTCATCTTCCCAGCTCTGTATCTCATCTTCCCGTAACCCAACAACGACTATTCCTCGGAGTATCATTACATGAGTCACGATCACGGAAACATTTTGCCGTCGTACCTCAAGGTGTTTTTCACCCTGATGGCGCTGACACTTCTCACAGTTGCTGCTGCAAAGCTGGTGCATTTTCCAGACGTTGCATTCATCCCCGGATATGTCCTGAACATCACTGTTGGTCTCGTGATCGCTGTGGTAAAGGTGACAGCGGTGATGTACATCTTCATGCACCTGAAGTTTGACAACCCAATGTTGCGGTTCTTTGTGTACGTCCCTGTCTTCTTGTTCTTCGTCCTGGGATTTGCACTCAACTTCCTTGAGAAGTGGACCTACCTTCACTAATCGGACGCTCGCATCGTGAACTATCGTTGTCTACTTGGTGCTTGTATAGCTGTCATCACACTCACAGTGGTCACTGCGTGTACGCCATCGGCAGAGGAAACTGGTGATGCTGCGTCAGAGCAGCGTGACACACTTCCTGTGTTCCGTGTGGTCGCATCGTTTACGGCGATAGATCACAATGGAGGACAATTTTCAACCGCCAGTGTGGCGGGGAAGTATTGGATTGGGTCGTTCTTCTTCACACGGTGTCAGACGGTATGTCCGGCACTCAACCGCGTTCAAGCACAGATCCAGCGCGAGTTCGGTTCCAAGCTTTCGTATGTGTCCATCACCTCGGATCCAGACTACGACACTCCAGCTGTGCTTGCAGCATATGCTTCGGAGTTTGCTCAACCGGGGGGAACATGGTTGTTTGTAACGATGCCACAGGATAGCATGCTCAAGGTTGCCTCGCAGGGATTCGGTTTGATATCACCGGCTGAACCGGAGATGCACTCAACAAGATTTGTCCTGGTAGATCCAACGATGCAGGTCCGTGGATTCTACGACTCAGAAGACACAACCGCTATTGCAAAGCTGCGTAGCGACCTTCAAGGGCTTGGATTATGACAGAGACGCTACCGGCTATCAACGCGACGCTGAATGCAGTCAGTACCGTGTTGTTGCTCCTTGGCTACAAGTTCATTCGCGAACGCAACATCGAGAAGCACCGTCGTGTTATGATCACAGCCTTTGTGATCTCAGTGGTGTTTCTTGCGTGCTACCTCCTGCATAAGTGGCTGCTATTTCAGGCGACTGGATCATTCAACACGGTTTTTCAGGGGCAGGGGGCATGGAGAACGGTGTACTTCACCATTCTCATCACACACGTCACTCTTGCAGCCTGCGTGCCAGTGTTAGCCATCATCACGATACGCCGCGGTCTTGCAATGCGTATCGATCCACATCGACGCATTGCAAAGGTGACGCTTCCAATCTGGTTGTATGTGTCCGTCACTGGGGTGATCGTGTACTTCATGTTGTATCAATGGTTTGCAGCAGCATGAGTAATGTTCACCGCGGAATCATCGCACTTTTCGTTGCAATTGTAGTTGGTGTGGATAATTGTTTCGCATGCCCTGCATGTAAGGATAGTTTTACCTCCGCTGGCAGCAACGGATCGACTGGAGACGCCTACTCCTGGTCGATTCTCTTCATGTTAGGTGTGCCATTAACCATCGTTATTGTAGCGTCGATTTTCATCACTCGACGACTGCGACAGCATCCAAACACACTCACATCGTGAACAACATGTGATTTAGGTTTCTTCAGAGCAATATATTTGCACGTCATAACACGCTAAGGGAAGCGAATGTTTTCACGCCGGTTCGACATGGGGGTCAAGGTTGGTGGTGCCATCAGTGGTGCTGTTGCAGCCGTTGTATTCCTCATCGTGTTTTTCGGGTTTCGCAACGATGTCGCCGATGTAGGCTATCGTCCGGAGCAGCCAGTGCCGTTCTCACACAAGCTTCATGCTGGTGAGATGCAAATACACTGTCAGTATTGTCACGCGGGAGCAGAAGTTTCTGCGCATTCGCCTGTGCCAACATCGCAGACGTGTATGAACTGCCATCTGGCGGTCCCACCGAAGGATGAGGTGCAAGAGGCCAAGATCAAGGTCTTGAAGGATGCCTACGAAGCCAATCGTCCGATCGAATGGGTTCGCATCCACAAGGTGCCTGATTATGCGCACTTCAACCACAGTCGGCACATCCGTGCACAGATCGACTGCCAGAGCTGCCACGGTCCTATCGAGCAGATGGGTGTTGTGTCGCAGTACAAGCCCCTTACGATGGGGTGGTGTCTCGACTGTCACCGCGGTCCTGAGCAGTTTATCGTCGGCGCACGTCCGATCTCAGGTATTTTTACCGGCAAGTTACACGACATGAAGAACCTGTTTGACAGTGCATACATCTTCACGCCGATTCCTGCCCAAGTAGGGGAGTCGCTGCCAATCACTGAGCCGCAGTTCGGTTCGTACGAGACATCTATTCCACCTGTAACGGTTGCTGGTATCCCGCATCCGAAGAAGGCTGGGATTGGGCCGGAAAACTGCTCTGCTTGTCACTATTGATCTGATAGCGTCAGATCCACGCCAACAACGATTATCCAACAAGGTTCGCATTATGTCCGATCGTTCGCTCCACGGCTCAACGAACACAACCTGGAAGAGCATCGAAGAGCTCGCCCACGGTACACAGGAAACTGGTGAGTTCGCTCCTGGCACAACATCAGCACCGATACTTGATTCAACGGTGAGCCGTCGAGGCTTCATGACATTAGTTTCTGCATCGATGGCGCTTACGGCAGCTGCCTGCCGTCGTCCTGAGCAGAAGCTCATTCCAACAGTGAAGTCGCTGCAGAATGCCACACCGGGTTTGCCATTGTATTACACGTCGGTGTACATGCATCGCAACGTAGCGTATGGAGCTGTCGTTAAGACGCGTGAAGGACGTCCGATCAAGGTGAAGGGTAACGAGTTGCATGCGAGTAACTGCGGTACCGCTTCGGCAGAGATGCAAGCATCACTGCTTTCACTCTACGATCCGGATCGCATCCGTCGTCCACGCCAAGGCTCTGGTCCAACCTCATTTGATGCTGCGGTGTCGAAGATTGCCGATGCGGTAACGAAAGCACAAGCAGCTGGCAAGAAGGTTGCTATCGTTGTTGATGAGCACTGCTCTCCGACGATGACGCAATTGCTCGCAGAGATGACGGCCGCGATGCCCTGGGTGACTGCAACGGTCATGCCGGCAATCATTACAGACAATGAAGCTCGCGCTAACGCAGCTGCATTCGGCATCGATGGAGTGATCGTTCCGGATCTGTCGAAGGCATCGGTAATCGTAAGTGTTGACGCTGACTTCCTCGGCACAGATAAGCTTGCCCTGCATCACACAGGACGTTGGGCTGCACGCCGCAAGCCGACGAAGGACAATCCGAAGATGTCGCACGTAACGGTCGCTGAAGCACAATACTCGCTGACGGGTATGAATGCTGATGCGCGTGTTCGTCTCCATCCGTCGCAGCTCGAGGCATTCCTTGGTGCGCTTGAAGCAGAGATTGCAGGAGCATCGGCAATCGGTGGTTCACTTGCAGCATCTGCCACTGCCGAGACAAAGGCAGCAGCGACAACAGCGGCATCACGCTTGCGTGCAGCTGCATCGAGCAACGAAGCAGTCGTGATGGTCGGCCCTCACCTTTCACCTCGTGCACATGCAGTTGCTACCAGCATCAACGCAGCACTTGGCGCAGTTGGCAGTGGAAAGATCATCGATACAGCAAATGTTCTTCCAAACTCGAACGCGAAGAGTGCAGCGCTTGCACAACTTCGTGCAGATATGGAATCGGGCGCTTTACACGCTGTTGTGTTCTGTGACGTAAATCCGGAATACAATGCTAATCGCGCATTCAAGACGGCGATGGCAAAGGTGCCGATGATCGCTGCGATCAATCTCTACGAAGACGAAACAGCGTCGCTGGCGAAGGTCAGCATCCCAGCTGCACATTGGCTCGAGTCATGGGGAACGGCAGTTGCATTCGACGGCACGATCACGGTACAACAGCCGATGATCGCACCACTCTGCGAAGGTGTTCCTGCAACGCCAGACGTGCTCATCGCACTTGCAAAGAAGATTAACCCTGCGTTCCTCGGCGAAATGACGACGTACGCTGAGTTTGTAAAGTCATGGGTAGAAACATCTATCCTGCCAATCAGTGGTGGAGCAACGTGGACGAAGGTTCTGCAAGACGGCACGGTTAAGCCGACATCGGCAGCTGCCGGTGCAGCATCGATGAACGTCTCGGCAGGGGCGTCGCTTCCAGCTTCGACCTACCCAACAGGGATGGCAGTGCTTGCAGCACCATCTCTTGCACTCTACGATGGTAAGCTTGCGAACAACGGATGGCTTCAGGAGCTTCCTGATCCTGTCACGAAGATTACATGGGACAACGTCGCACTGATGAGTCCACAAACGGCGGTATCGCTTCAGCTTGCTAGCGATGTTTCGCCGAGTGCCGTCATCAAGGCTAATGAACAGGTCATCACGGTAGCAACATCAACTGGTACAGTTGATCTGCCGGTGATGGTGCAGCCAGGTATGGCAGACAATGTCATCGTCACGCAGCTTGGCTATGGTCGCACGTCGACAGGAATCGTCTGTGCTGGCGTCGGCGTTAATGCCTACACTCTGGGCGCAGGTTCGTATGCCGCATCAACAGTGACGGTGAAGCAGGGCGAGCGCCAGCGCATCGCAACAACACAGCAACACCATACGCTTACAGACGGACACGGCGAGCGTCCGGTAGCAAAGTACATGACGCTCGGTGATGTGGCCAAGGGCGACTTCAGCGTGGTTGAGGAGCACTTCAACGGGCAGGGGCCAGACGGAAAGCCACTTCCACACGGTGAAAAGGGCGAGGGCAGTTTCATTACACCGCTGTCTGCTACGTCAGGGTACAAGTACAAGGGACACCGTTGGGGCATGGTCATCGATATGAGCCAGTGCACAGGTTGTTCATCATGCGTGATTGCATGTCAAAGTGAAAACAACATCCCAGTAGTAGGGAAGGATCAAGTGTTACTCGGACGTGAGCTGCATTGGATTCGTCTTGACCGCTATTACACGGGCGACATGGAATCGCCGGGCTCCGTCGTTGAGCCGATGTTGTGCCAGCACTGCGAAAACGCACCATGCGAGAACGTGTGTCCAGTTGCTGCGACAACACACTCGCCGGAAGGCCTCAACGAAATGACATACAACCGTTGTGTCGGTACTCGTTACTGCCTCAACAACTGTCCGTACAAGGTTCGTCGCTTCAACTTCCTCAATTACGCCAAGGCAGACGAGCGCAAGCCGCTCGATCTTGTGTTTAATCCCGAAGTCACCAACCGCTTCCGTGGTGTAATGGAAAAGTGTACGTTCTGCGTACAGCGTTTGCACGAAGCGAAGTGGAACGCCCGCGACAATGGTCGTTCACGCGTGCTCGATGGCGAGGCAGTGACAGCATGTCAAGAAGCGTGTCCAGCAGGTGCGATCATCTTCGGAGACATGAACGATTCGAAGAGCCGTGTTTCGATGACGCAGAAGGATGACCGTGGATTCCGCGTATTGTCGGACATCAACGTACGTCCGTCGGTGACCTACCTTGCGAAGGTGGTCAATGCTCCGGCAACGGAGAAGGCTGCTGGAGCTTCGCACTAATTACGATCGAATACGAAACGAATTCATTGACGGGAACACAACATGACGGTGGTCCAAGAACAACAACGATTGCAGCATTCCTCTCACGAGGAACCAGTTCGCGAAGAACTCGTCCTGGGCAATCCATCGCTGCGTGACGTCACTGCACGAATCGCTAGCATCGTCGAATCGAAGATCACGCCTAAGTACCTTGCGACCCTGACGGTCACTGGCGGCATGGCTGGTCTGGGCTTGTTCGCCCTATACTACACGATCGTTACTGGTATCGGTGTATGGGGCTTGAATAATCCGGTTGGTTGGGGATGGGACATCACCAACTTCGTGTTCTGGATCGGTATCGGTCACGCCGGTACACTCATCTCGGCTATCCTCTTCTTGTTCCGCCAAAAGTGGCGTACTGCGATTAATCGCTCGGCAGAGGCTATGACGATTTTTGCTGTGATCTGCGCGCTGACCATGGTGTTGAGTCATACGGGCCGTCCGTGGCTTTTCTACTGGCTGCTGCCGTATCCGAATCAGA
>CAMCXP010000111.1 GCA_945883395.1 Melioribacter roseus P3M-2 | reverse complement strand
TCAAGCTGAGAAGTACATATCTGGCGCCTGATCAGTTTCTTGTGTTTGGTGGAAGCACAACGCATGTGAATGCAGAAGCTTCCTATGGAACGTACAAGCTTTTCGCACGGAGCGATGCCGCGGAGCGTCAACGGTTCCGTGCAGGTGCTCGAGTGGATGTCGAGGGTGCATTTGACGATCTGTCGTATACCGCCGCTGTAGGTTACGATGCTGTTGCTCTCACGACAACTGGTTTTGAGACTGCAACAGGGAACGAGCTGCTGGGCTCGATGTCGATCGAGCAACGAGGCACTGGTCTGCTTCTCGGCATTGATGCAAACATTCAGCTTCGGCAGTTTACCGACAACGCATATCCATTTGCACAGATCAGAGCTCGTGCCGCACTTGCCGAAGGTACGTTCCGGATACGTGCGATGGTCGGACCACAGCTCGCATCATCGACGAAGGCTGATGAACGGTTCGGACTCGGTGTCGAGGTGCTCACCGATGTGCGCGTATCGAATGATGTATCAATGTCTGCTTCCTTGACAAGCGGACTACGCGCGGTGAGTTACAGTGATCTATTAGCCCGCAATCCATATATCGATCAAAGCGTTGTTATCGATGCCCCCTACGATGTTGTTGCACTCGGTGGGACGGTTGTTGTTCATCCATCGATACGAACGGTTGTTAGTGGTGGTCTTCGATTGCGGCTTACTGAGCGTGAGCCAGTGTGGTATTCTTCCGGACCAGGACTGTTCGCTTTGAGGTATCTGGCTGTACGTCGAATTGACGCACAAGTTGATGCACGATTTGCGCTTTCATCAATAGATGAACTTCGCATTGATGCTCAGTTTACTCAGGCGTCGGTTGTTGATAGTGCTGCACAGCCATATGTACCAGCACTTACCGCTTCGCTGTCTCATCAACGCCAATGGACTTCAGCTCTGATGTCAGATCTTGGTATTGTGTACATCGGACAGCGCTGGGCGGATATGAATGAGCGCACGGCACTGAGTGGGTATATCGATCTCCGTGCTCGTGTATCATATGTAATTACACCGAAGCTTGATGTCGCTCTGCGTGCAGAGAATATTCTGTCGAGCACAATTGTTTTGTGGGATGGATACCGCGAGCGCGGTTTCTTCGCATCAGCTGGACTTACCTGGAGGTTCTAACTATGAGCACAACAGACTCGACGTGGGGAGACACAGGATTCGGGGTGGGGGATGATGGCTTCATGCCAATCACACCAAAGCCCGATCCAGAGAGCTCGCATGAAGATCAGATTCATACACCAACATCAGAGGCTCCTGATCGCATTCGAATCGAACCCGTCTCGGCACTTCCACCAATTGCACCGTTGCCTCCGACACCACGCACACGACGTCCTCTTCTGTGGATAGGGATAGCAGCGCTGCTCGCGTTTGTTATGGCAGGTATCGGCGTCGAGTGGTACCTTCGCTCGCATCCATCGATTGAAGAGCAGGCATTTCGTGCGCCAGAAGAGCCGCTGCCGGAGGCTCAAGGCTTCGATGCTGCAATGCAGCCCACGCACGATGACGTTGCAGTAGATACAATCACTCAAGCCGCTGTCGTAGCTACCACCAATAGTAGCGGCAGCATAGGCGCAACCGTTGAATCTCGTCCGGCAACCAAGGATCGATCAGAGACATCGACATCGACAGTAACACCCACCAAGCTTGAAGCGGTCGAACCAATAACACCCGTCGCGAAGGAACCCACAACACGCACGCAAACGGCATCGGCTAAGGGGCCTGCGTGGGTTGTGCAGGTGTTCGCAAGTCCGTCTAGGGACGACTCAGAAGAATGGCTGCAGCAGTTGCGCGAACAACGTGTTCCCGATGGGTACATCGTTGAGCAAAAGGTGAAGGGTGAGCCGTGGTATCGTGTGCGGTTCGGACAGTACTCGACGCGCATTGAGGCTGAACAAGCTGCTATGAATCTTGGATTTCGTCAGCCTTGGATCGCTCGTGTTCGATGAGTCGAGCTCACGATAGTACCAACACGACAATTCGGTTTGTGTGGAATCCGAATGCGATTCGAGGATACGTCGTTGCAATCATCGTGCTGGTCGTGATTCTTGTTCTCTCGATGTGCAGTGGGTATGAGCCTCCTTTGACGTATGTCGGGCAGAAGAAGGATTCGCTTGTAATGCTTCGTATCGGCGATGGCGACGGCACAGGTCAGCGCAGCGGGAACATGGCCGAGCGCGGAGCAGCATCAAAGGGAAAGCAGGCAAGTATGGATCTCGAGGATGCGCAGAAGTTGGCGCGTTCTTCGAATCGACAAGTAAAGTTCCGCGTCGTTAGCCCCTCTGCGTACGTTCCAGTTATTGAAACTCCGGCTGAACAGGGCGCCGATGCTGTGCGTAATGAAGATGCGTCGGATAAGAGTGTTGGTGTGCCCGATGGATCTTCGTCGAATACGGGCCTTTCGTGGATAGGCTCAGGAACCGGGAAGGGCTTAGGCTACGGTGATGTCGATTGGGGAGGCGGTGGCAATCGTCAGCTGATCTCGAAGGTTGCTCCGAGTTTCCCTCAGGGAACTATGAACACAACGGTTGTGGTTCGGTTCTTGGTAAAGCCTAATGGATCGGTGGGAATGATCTCCTTTGATCGTGACAGTGGCATCCCTGCAGTGAATTCGGCGGTTGAGCGTGCGCTTAAGCTCTGGCGGTTTAAGGAGTTGCCTCCGGGCGACGCACGGATCATGGAAGGGGTTATCACAATCACGTTCAGGAACGTCTAATGTTCGATGCGTTACCGTTCGTTGGGGGTCTCCCGTCAATCGTTCAGTGGGGGATCGTCGTTCTTGTACTTCTCCTTGCGTTCTCGCTCATAAAGCGTCTCGTTAAGCTAGGTATTTTGGTCGCGATCCTTCTCGTGCTCATCTTTGTGCTCAGAGCACTGATGGCTCAGACCCTCTAGGGTTACCGTCCGGTCTTTTCTCATCTCAGAACCACTCAATGTCGTACCGAATTGCTGTCATCGGAACCGGATATGTTGGTCTCGTTACGGGAACGTGCCTTGCCGATGTGGGCAATGATGTTCTGTGTATCGACGTCGATCCGGAAAAGGTTGCCTGCCTCCAACGTGGCGAAGTTCCGATCTATGAACCGGGGCTCGACCACGTGCTCGAACGTAATGTCCGAGAGAAGCGAATCCGCTTCTCAATGGATCTATCCGAAGCGGTTGCCACGTGCGAGCTTCTGATGTTCTGTCTGCCGACGCCCCCTGGTAAAGATGGGCAGGCCGACCTTGAGATGGTGATGACAACAGCCGTGCGTGTGGCGCAGCTACTGAATGAGCTCGATGTTACAGAGCCCCGCATTGTGATCAACAAGAGTACCGTTCCTGTGGGTACGGCTGCGCGTGTTGCATCGATTTTTGCGCAGTATGCTCCCACTCGACGCGTTGATGTCGTGAGTAATCCGGAATTCTTGCGCGAAGGCTTTGCTGTTGATGACTTCATGAAGCCCGATCGTATCGTAGTTGGTACGTCGAGCCACTACGCTGCGGAAATCTTACGCGATGTCTACGTGCCGTTCGTACAAAGTGGAGCTCCCATTCTGGTCTTTGACGAAAAGAGTGCTGAAGTAACGAAGTATGCGGCAAATGCGTTTCTCGCGGTTAAGATTTCGTTCATGAACGATCTTTCGGAATACTGCGAGCATGTCGGCGCGGACATCGAAAAGATTCGCCTAGGTATCGGAACCGACGGACGGATTGGGAAGCGGTTCTTGTTCTCTGGTATTGGGTACGGTGGCTCCTGCTTTCCGAAGGACGTAAAAGCCATAATCCATGCGGCAAATGAAGTGGGCACGCCACTCGAAATCGTTGAAGCAACCAAGCATGTGAACGATCGTCAAGTGCGCCGGTTTATCGACCGGATACTTCATCGCTTCGATGGTGTGATGAGTGGACGGGTCTTTGCGCTATGGGGTTTATCATTCAAGCCGAACACCGATGATGTCCGCGAAGCCCCAGCGCTTGTGATTGTCAATGCGTTACTGGAGGCGGGAGCAACCATGCAGGTATACGATCCCGAAGCAATTGAAACAGCACGTCGTGTTCTTGGCAATCGCGTTACATACAGCGAGACGAGTTATGATGCGCTCTCGGGTGCCGACGCGCTTGTTATTGCTACAGAGTGGAACGAGTTCCGCAAGCCTGATGTGCTGCGCATGAAGGCACTTATGATTCGACCATTGATCTTTGATGGTCGCAACATGTACGAGCCAGAAGACATGTCAGCCGACGGTTTTGAGTATCACTCTGTCGGTCGCGCTTCCGTCCCACTACTAGAGCTCTAACGTGGCGATCGTTGACGAGCGCTACGTCCAGTGAGCGATCGGAAGGCACGGAATTGTTTGCGGGCTAGCCACCACCGCTTAGCCCTCAAGAAGAGCACCCTGAGCAGGGTTGCCAGTGACAGCTTCTGCTTGAAGCTTGAGATGTCGAGCATGTTCCGAAGTTGCATGCGCTCGAGCTCATTTATTGAGAGATCCTGGCTTGTACCTGCAGGTTTGTTCAGGATCGAGTCAAGCATTTCCTCAAGTTCTTTTGCCGACTGTTGGAAGCGCGATGCATCGATCTTGTTGTAGCGCATCAACAGCACGAGGTGGTCGTAAAGGATGGCTGCCCGCTTAATGTCCTCAACCTGGCGTTCATCACGCAGCGCCTGCAGTAGGGAATCGGCCAGCTCCTCGAGCTCGCGTACCTGATCTTCCGGAAGAGAGAACATCTCGTCAGGTTGGATGTCGTCGACATTCACATATACCGAGCTGAGCTGCTTGATCTCACTACCATAGGTCTCGGCTGCCCATGCAGACGTTCTCTGCATCATCGTATCGATTTGACGCTGCACAAGCTGCAGCTGGGATTGTACCGCTAACGTGCGCTGCTGACCTGACGCGTTGGCAATCTGACGTTCAAGATCGCGCCGCTGGGCAATGAGCTCGCGGATGCGAACTGCATCGTCACTCGACGAGTTCATGAGCTGGTCCTCGATCATCTTGGCATCAACGAACATTCTGGCATCGCCAATCTTCACGGTATTCACTGTGATGGTCGAACCCATCATTGGACGCACGAGTTCAAGATCGATGTGGGCTACGCCATCGGTGATAACGAGAATGTGGGCACTGCTGAGTTGGCTCTCATGCGATATGTCTTCGATCGCCGACACGAGTGCTTTCTGCAACACGGTTCCATTACCTTGCGCAGATAAGTGCATGATGTCGCTAATGAGTCGATCGTATGTCGGGATATCACGTGCGACATAGCGTTCGCCAATGGTAAGGTCGAAGGTGCGAAAGAACACCGTGCCGAGCTCGCGCTGATTCTGTGTGAGAAACAGATACACGATGGCTTTAGCCAGATGAATCCGGTAATGTTGCTGCATCGACGACGACGTGTCGAAGAGGATGTAGACCTTCTGCTTGCGATCGTCGGGGGAAAAGCGGTTACTCTCGGTCTGGTATCGAAAATTCTTTGGAGCTCGTGGACGAGGCATCCAGAGCGACCGTTCCGCGAGGCGACGCAGGAAGACCATTTCGGGCAAGAGATGCTGAGCAGAGTAGATCGATCGTACTTCGGTGACATTTCGGATCAAATCTGCTTCATACTCGTTTGCTTCCGAAATGATCGGAATCGTGACTCGCTCAGAAGAAGGAGAATCGGACGACTCTTGTTCGAGTTCCAACACTGGCGCGAGAGCTCGTGAAATTGCATGCGTCTGATCTTCGAGAACTCGCGCAATCTCGTAGATGATTGTGAATTCATCGGGAAGGTGCTTTTCGACAGCATCGAAGAAGCCGAACTGCTCCATGCTGGAAAAGAACCGCGATGTCTCGATGGCGTTCCGTGGCATTACCGCTTATGCCCCTCGCTGTAGATCACGTTCGACAGCAATCAACGTCTGTTGCAACGTGCGTTCAACGGAATGACGAAGTTCGCGCACTTCGTCACACACCGGTACGAAGTCGATGATGAACTGCTCGAGCAACTTCTTGTTCTGATCCTGCGGCTGGTCCGTGCCCAATCGCTCCCGAATCCAATCCATAAACGTTCTGCGAACTGGCGTGTCAGCGAAGTTTGTCAGAGGCTCGAGCATCATGCGTGGCGATGCACGCAGTTCTCGCAGCAGGTCTGTAAAGTCGAGCAGAATTGTAATCTGATCAAATCCACGTGACGCGGTGAGAGAATTGAGAACGGTGGTGTAGGCCTTCTTAAAGAGTGAGATCTCTTCAGGAATGCCTACTGTCGCGAAGATGAAGTAGAGTCGACTGACGTCGTCGTGGATCACGTGACTGCGCCCCTTGAGCAACGCCAGAGCGCGCAGGAGGTCAAGTGACTTGGCCTGTGTCCGTGGCGAAATGTAGAAGTCATTCCCATCGCCATGCCGAGCGGTTTCGCCACGCTGCCGATTCTGGAGGAACTCGTAGTGTCGGATCACGATGTTGGTG
>CAMCXP010000110.1 GCA_945883395.1 Melioribacter roseus P3M-2 | reverse complement strand
ACGTGTGACGTCGTATTCGGCAACCTTGATGTCGAATTCTGAGCCCACGGGATAGAGCGACGCGGTAGCGTCGCTCAGCGCACGTTCAACACGTACCGTTGCCCAACATCCTCCATGGAATCTTACCACCGTTGCCTCATAGAGCGGTTGGTCCCGTAGCGCAACATTGTACCGCTCTCCAGGGGTGAACTCGTCCTTCGATACCTTGTCGTGGTGTGGCTTCATTGTGGTCCGATTACCGGCAGAGAGTGGAATGAAGGTGCTCGATGATGCGCAGTGCATGCGTGGTTGGAACAATCACATCTGCACGACGCAGCGCGTGATGCGTAATGACGTCAAATGCACCGAGATCGTGGAACGTCGAAAGCAATGCATGTATTGCCGACAGCCACAGCGTAGGATCGACGTTGAGTGTTGAACACCGACTCAACCCGTTGCCGAGGTCAACTTGTACCACCATCGGCTTGGTATCGTCAGTATGATGGGCGTCGATGATCGTAACGCTGCCGTCTGGTGCAAATGCAGATGCAATGCAAATGGGTATACCTGCCGATTCAGCAGGTTCCATCATCGTGGGATATAGCAGCTTCATCCCCGACTCGGCAGCGATACGTGCTTGGCCGTACGACAAGTGAGGCCGTGCAACAGTGTTCGACAGAACGTGCGGATCTGCACTCTGTACACCTTCGACGTCTGTATAGATAGTGATCATCCGTGCCCCAAGAGCAGCACCCAGTACCGTCGCTGTGAGATTTGATGATTCTCGTCCCATCGTCGTGATATCGCCCGATGTGGACTGTCCAACAAACCCCTCGACAACAACGATCGCCGATGGTGTGAGCAGGGGAGTGATAATCTCAGTAGCATGGCGCGAGGTTGACGCAAGTACAGGTTGCGCAGCTCCGTGGTCATCAGATGTAACCATCACCGACCGTGCAGGTACGCCAACGGCAGTGAGCAGATTGATGCGGAACCACTGAACCGTGATTTCACGAGCTACGTGTTCGCCCCAACTCAGCACCCGATCCCGCACGCGATTTGTGCATTGCCGCGTTGTAGCAATGCCATGCAACATGTTCTGCAATACATCCACGTGTTCGGCCAGAACAATTCCGAGGCAGCCACCAGAAGCGCTATCAAGCCTCAATCGGTCGAAACACGCCGTATGCACATGTACCAACTCCGCTACCGCTGCCCGTGCCCCCTCTGTATCGCCGTCACGCGATGCATCGATGGCGCGATCCAGCAGTCGCGTCGTAGAACCTAGAGCTGAAACGACTACCAGCACAGGCTCGCCGCTCTTACCACGGAGGATCGAGGCCATATTGTGGAACCCCTCAGGGGTGGCGAGCACCGCTCCGCCGAACTTGCAGACTACCATGGGACAAATCTAGCAACCGTCAAGTGACCAATCGACAAGCACTTGCACAGTATTCCAAGCTGCCGTATCTTTGTCGTTCATATTAACACGATCTACCAAACCTCAGCACATTGAGGACGTCATGGCAAAGCAGCAAACATTCGGCGACAAAGGCAAAAAGAAAGCCGCCGACAGCAAGATCAGCGTAAAGGTCATTAAGGCGTTCCGCTCGGAAAAAGGCACTATAAAGTACCTCGAGCGATTCGTTAAGGTCGACGATGTTGGTCAAATTGAAAAGATGGATCTATCGAGGTAAACAGGATGAAGAAGGGAATTCACCCAGCATATAAGACCATCGACATATTGATGACCGATGGCTCCACATTCAAGACGCGTTCGTGCTACAAGGGCGAACGAATGGTTCTTGAAATCGATTCAAAGTCGCACCCGTTTTACACGGGCAAGCAGATGCTTATCGACACGGCAGGTCGCGTGGACCGCTTCAAGAAGCGCCTCGAGAAGACGCAAGCCGTGCGCGATGCCAAGGCACAAGGAAAGTAAACAGGAGAACGCACCGTGGCAATGCCAACAGCCCCAAACCCGAACACGATCAACTCGCCGTTCCGTCAAAAGCGGAATCAGCCCAAGAAGCGTACGAACCCGCTCAAGAAGTCTCGTTTGATCGACTATCTCGATCCGAAGTTTCTTGGACGTTTCACGAATGACCAAGGTAAGATACTCCCGCGTCGTATCACTGGCGTTACAGCGTTGCAACAGCGGCGTTTATGCAGTGCCATCAAGTACGCTCGCCATCTTGCTCTTCTGCCGTTCGTAGCCCAAGACACACGGTAAGCGCGGGTACGATCAGAACGTTTCACAGAGCCTCGCGTTGACGGGGCTCATTTGTGTAGCAGTCTTTTGCTGATGTAGTTCTGAGCCGTATATTTGCGGCTCTAGAATTTGGGGCGTCGCCAAGTGGTAAGGCAGCGGTTTTTGGTACCGCCATTCGTTGGTTCGATCCCAGCCGCCCCAGCCAAACTGATTACAAGCCGGAAACACAGTGGATTCAGAGATTAAGATCGTCGCCGGCAGATCGAACCCCGAGATAGCGCAACGGATCGCACATGCGACCAAGCGTGAACTCGCGAAGGTGACGATTCGCAATTTCAGTGACGGTGAACTCTGGGTGAAATACGAAGAGAATGTTCGTGGTGTGGACCTTTATATTGTCCAGTCTACGTTCGCCCCTTCAGACCACATTCTCGAACTTCTGATGTTGATTGATGCGGCAAAGCGAGCTTCGGCTCGGCGCATCACGGCGGTGATCCCGTACTTTGGATATGCACGTCAGGACCGAAAAGATCAGCCACGTGTTGCAATCACGGCGAAGCTCGTAGCGAATTTGTTGGTAGAGGCAGGTGCTAATCGTGTGATCACGATGGACCTCCACACACCGCAGCTACAGGGCTTTTTTGACATTCCTCTCGATCACCTATACGCTTCTTCTGTGACGGTGCCGTTGCTAAAGCGATTGCAACTTTCGAATCTCGCTGTTGCCGCACCTGATGTTGGTGGTGTTAAAACAGCTCGATCGTATGCCAAGCTTGTGGGTGATGCTGATTTGGTTGTGGTTGATAAGCGTCGTCCGAAGCATAATGTTGCTGAAGTGATGAACATCATTGGCGATGTCAGTGGCAAGAATGTCATTATCATTGATGATCTCATTGACACGGGAAGCACGTTTGTGCAGTGTGCTGAGGCATTGAAGAGCCAGGGAGCAGAGAAGATTGTCGGCGTATGTACGCATCCAGTGTTCTCGGGTTCTGCGATGCAAAGCATTGCGCAGAGCGATGCGATTTCAGTTCTGTACGTAAGTGATACGATCCCGCTTCTTGGGGATCATCCAAAGATCGAAGTCTTCAGCGTGGCTGATTTGTTTGCAGAAGCAATCATTCGGACCCACGAAAATCAGTCGATTAGCTCCTTGTTCGACAAGGCCGTCAACTGATTCCGTTCACGAAACATTCTCGCAAGGTCACATCATGAGCCAGATCATTCTCGCAGCCGAACCACGAGTTCCGGGACAAACAGGAGCGAAGGCACTTCGCCGCGAAGGACGTACACCGGGCGTGTACTACGCAAAGGGTCAGGATCCCGTGCACTTCTCGGTGCACACACTGTCTCTGCGTCCAGTTGTATACACAGCCGAAGCAAAGACCATCAGTCTTGAGGTAGGTGGTAAGGAGCTTCAGTGTATTCTCAAGGATGTGACGTTCGATCCGGTAACAGACAAGATCCTACACTTCGACATGCTCGGTATTGTTGCTGGCAGTATGATTGCGCTTGAGATTCCAATCCACGTTGTTGGCCTTGCTATCGGTGTACGTGAAGGGGGCTCGATTGAGCACATCATTCACAAGGCGCACGTAATGGTAGACCCTACAACTATGCCTGAACACATCGATGTTGATGTTACAAATCTTGGCCGTGGCCAGGCGATTCACATCCGTGATCTTACTATTCCTGGTGTTGAGTTTACGGACCGTCCAGATGCAGTAGTTGTGGCATGCCATAGCCCGAAGGCTGCGGCTGCAGCAACCGAAGACACACCTGCGAAGAAGAAGTAAGCAGCGCGCCTCCCGTAATCACTACGTTATTCCACGGGCTTCATACCATTGGTATGAAGCCCGTCTTCGTTTCTCTTCGTACTCAGGGATGCGTGAGGGGCTCAACCCAACGATCATCAGACTTGATGATGTCGATGAGTGAATCCACGGCTCCATCTGATGGAATGTTTCGCTGCACAATATCTTGTCCGCGATAGAGTGTAATGCGGTCTGGTCCAGATCCCACATATCCGTAGTCGGCGTCGGCCATTTCACCTGGGCCATTGACGATGCATCCCATGATGCCAATCTTCACACCTTTAAGATGATCTGTGTGCGACCGAATACGCGCCGTTGTTTCTTGGAGATCGAACTGTGTGCGGCCACACGACGGACAGCTGATGTACTCTGTCTTCGTCATGCGTGTGCGCGTGGCTTGCAGGATGGTAAACGCCAGACGAATTGACTGCTGTAGGTCAGCATGATCAGAAGTACCGACGCCAAGCATCGTTCCATCACCGAGGCCGTCGACCAATAGTCCGCCAAGGTCGGTCGATGCATACAACACGCATGCATCGATTGCAGCAGCGCGCACCTCACGCTCAAGAACGATCGGTGCAAGTAACCCGAGGTCGGTGCAGGTATCAATCGTCGCACGCATGCTCGTGTAATACGAGGGTGCCGTGCTCGAAAGCAGGAGCACGACTGTGCTATCTGGTGCTAACTGCTGCACAATGTCTGCCGTAAGCTGGTCGCAGGTACACCGCACAACATTCATCACGGCATGCCGAGCAGTTGCCTGCAGGTACGTGTCGATCGAAAACACTGGTACGCAATAAAACTGATCACTATGTGCGGTCCAGGTGGGCACGTCTAACAACTGGCGTGTGCCGGTAGGTGCCATGAAGGGGAGTGGGGACGATCCCATATAGAGAAACTCAGCAGCTTGGTCACGCATGGCCCACTTATCAGTGGTGGGATCATAGACGTGTCCGATAGCTGCAAGATCTTCCATCCGCGAGATGGTCTGATCAGCGAGATTGGCAATCACGCGTGGAACGTGATCATGTCCGATGGTTGCAACAGTCCGCGACGCACGACGTGCGTATGCGTAGGGAGTTCTCATGAGTACCTCCGCGCTAACGCTTGTGCAACCGGGATCTCTGCTTCGGGTTCTTCTGTGAGCGACACGCGAATCGTATCACCAAGGCCATCCTCCAGGAGCGTTCCAATGCCGACGGCGCTCTTCACACGACCATCCTCACCATCTCCGGCTTCGGTTACACCGAGGTGAAGTGGATATGGCTTCATGTTCTCCTGCTTCAAGCGCGCAACGAGCAATCGGTAAGCCTGGACCATAATCAGTGGATTGCTTGATTTCATCGAGAGCACGATGTTGTCGAACCCTTCATCGTCTGCAATCCGCAAGAACTCCAGGGCAGACTCCACCATGCCGTGAGGATTGTCGCCGTAGCGACTCATGATGCGATCCGAGAGCGAACCGTGGTTGGTGCCAATGCGCATCGCAGTGCCGTGTTCCTTACAGATCTTCACGAGCGGAACGAACCGATCACGAATGCGCTCAAGTTCCAGTGCGTAGTCAGCATCCGAATACTCAATCACGGCAAACTGCTTTTTATCAACGTAGTTGCCGGGATTGATGCGGACCTTCTCAACGAGACGGGCGGCAATCTCCGCAGCATTCGGTGTGTAGTGGATGTCGGCCACCAACGGTGTTGTGTAACCACGTTCACGAAGCCCTGCCCTAATATGCTCAAGGTTCTTCGCCTCGCGCATACTCGGAGCGGTAATGCGAACAAGCTCACAACCAGCTCCGATCATACGGATCGACTGCTCAATGGTCGCTTGCGTATCCATCGTGTTGGTGGTGGTCATTGACTGCACGCGGATTGGTACAGTCGACCCCATCGTGAGATCACCGATGGTAACCGTGCACGTTCTACGGCGACGGTACTCGGTGAGTGAATCACAGTAGGGTGGAAGTGACTGTGCGTCGAGATCCATGGTTCAGATTTGGCGACTGACTTCGAACAGAATACGCTTTTCGTGTTCTGTGAGGCTGTGATACCCGACTTGCGAGATTTTATCGAGAATCTCGTCGATTGATTCTTGTGTTATTGGCTCGCCATCGACAACAAACCTTGTCGGTGTCATCGTACGTACCGGTGGCGGAGGCACTGTAGCTGTTTCGTTCTTATAGTCGTACCGAACGCGTTGCCTCGGAACATCACGATACTCAACATCGACAGCGTCCTCGTCGCGCAGGCCCCTTGGCATTGCACCTGACTGACCATCGACAAGGCGGAACAGCGGTGCGCCAAAGCGCAGCAGCAGCCAGCCACCAAGCGCACCACCGAGGTGCGCAAAGTGTGCAACGCCATCATTCGTGTTCATCACACCCATGACGAGATCCAGACCGGCATAGAGCAGTACGAAAATGCGTGCAGGGATCGGGAAGAAAATCGGGAACATCATTACCGGACGGGTTGGGAACGTCAAGCCGAACGCAAGCAGAATTCCCATGATCGAGCCCGAGGCTCCAACGGTTGGTGCTCCTGGACCGCCCAT
>CAMCXP010000109.1 GCA_945883395.1 Melioribacter roseus P3M-2 | reverse complement strand
GCCGTGCTTGGCAACGATGCGCTTCCGATCATCGAGATCGCTCCGAAGGCAGGCTACTATGATTACACCAACAAATACACCAAGGGCAACACTGAGTACCACTGTCCGGCCGATCTGACGCCGGAGGTTGAGGATCATGTGCGCAACCTCGCCGTTGCTGCACATCATGTACTTGGATGCCGAGCATACAGCCGCGTTGATTTTCGACTCCGTGAAGACAACATCCCATTCTGTTTGGAAGTCAATACGATTCCAGGATTCACCGAAACGAGTCTCGTACCGATGGCCGCACGAGCCGCCGACATGGAGTTTCCCGCGCTGTGTGAGGAGATCATGCGCTTGTCGGGTATCTTCGCAGCGTGAAAAACATCCTCCTTACGGGCATCGGCAATGCCCTCGTCGATCTCGAATATCGCGTCACCGACGCCGAGCTTGCCAGCTTCGGCGTCAGCAAGGGTGCCATGACGCTCACCGAACCGTCACGCCAGCACGATATGATTCAAGCGCTCGGCGAGCGTGATGTGCACCGCTGTAGCGGCGGATCTGCAGCAAACACCATTATTGCGTTTGCGCAGTTTGGTGGAAGCGCAGCGTACGCATCGCTCTTAGGCGCCGATCACTTCGGCAACTTTTATGCATCAGAGTTTAAGGATCTCGGCATTGTGCTGAACGCCGAACAGGTGAGCGGTGCGACAACCGGATCGTGCCTTGTGCTTATTACGCCCGACAGTGAGCGAACACTCAACACCACGCTCGCAATCAACACAGATTTCTCGGCGAGTCACGTGGACGAGAACCTGATCAAGGCCAGCGAGTGGGTATACATCGAAGGCTATAAGCTGACAGATGATAACGGCGCTGAAGCAGTGGATCATGCGCTCTTCTATGCCAAGAAGCACGACACGCGTGTTGCGATCAGCTGTTCTGATGGGTTTATCATCGATGTCTTCGGCGATCGACTCCGCTCGGTGTTGCAACGTGCGGACCTTGTGTTCTGTAACGAACGCGAAGGAACTGGTCTAGCACAAACCGATTCGGTACACGATGCATACAACTACCTCGTAGCGACCTATCCCAACGCCGTGCTTACAGCCGGAGCCGAGGGTTCGCGTGTGCGCTGGAACGGACTCGATGCGGAGATCCCTGCGTACAAGGTTCAGCCGGTGGATACCACCGGTGCAGGCGACATGTATGCTGGAGCCTTCTTGTATGGCGTGCTCCATCGTCATCATCCAGAGCATGCTGGTCGATTGGCATCCTATGCTTCAGCGCAAGTTGTTGCGCAGTATGGCGCTCGACTTCGCGCGAGCCACATTGACGTACGTGATACAGTACTTGCTAACGCCACAACCATTGCATAGGTAACCCCCGTGGTCCGCTGTCGACATGCGCTTCTCAGCGTTGTGCTCCTCGTCCTGATAGCGCCTGTGCTCTCAGCACAGAGCGGCATGACGTATGATGAATTTGCGCGGCGGCTTACGCCATACTTTGCTCAAGAGTTGATTCAGGATATACGTCCGGCACTTCCGCAGGGCTCAGCGTATCGCATATGGGGATGGGACGTTGGTGATTTTAGTGGCGATGGTAATTACGACCTCGCCATTTCGGTGAACGTCCTCGGTACACGCAAGCGTGAAAATGTTATCTACCTCTTTGTCGACACCGAGGGGTTCCTCGTCAACATCGGAAAGCTCCCATTTGCCTACATCGATCTTCCCCTTGAGGTTGGTGTAGTGATCAAGGAGCAGACGTGCTACATCACACAGAAACGACGAAGCGACGATTGGATGATTCGCGGATATCGTTTTGGCGAAGGAAGCATCGTGCTTGTTGATGAGTTCGTGAGCGATCGTGTTGAGTCGTTCGGACATGAGACGTTTCGATCGTACCAGACCCTTGAGACGCAGGAACGATTTCTAACCAACGAAGGCGATCTGGCCTTTGCCACCGACTATGGTGTTGTCCCAGCCTACAGTCGCGGACGCCAGGTGTACGCCGGATACGTCTCGGAAATTTCGGCCTCGCGCATTAAGCATGTGGTAAGCGGCGCGTTTTGGTGGACCGACGAGCGCGACGCGTCCCTCCGAGCCAGGGTGGTCTACGATAACGATTATCTGTATTTCCGGGTAACAGTCCAGGATTCGACAATCATAACCGGATGGTGCGACACCTGTGTGGCCGACCGACTAGAGATCTGGTTTGATGTGACGCCGGCCGACGAACTCGGTGGGTCGAGGTATATCCAGAACATCAAACGGTCGACCATTACCCCGCGATCCAGCACCGATAGCGGCTTGTTCGCCTTCTCAATTCAGATCGGCGACTTCGGCGACAGACGGCCAACGATTAAGGTTAAAACGACTGATGATCTCGACCCAGTGCAGGACTCTGCCGTCCAGCGTGTACGCGTCGTAACTGCCCCACGAACTGGGGGTTACGTGGTTAAGGTCCGCATACCATTTGCCCTCCTCGGATACGAGCGCGCTCCCGTCGAGGACCAATCGATCACCGAGTTTGGGTGCACCATCGCCCTGTACGACGTCGACAATGAGTTCCGACCAGACGAAACTAGTGTGGTGGCCACTAGCCCCATTCAACCACTCAATCCGGCCACATACGGAGCCATTCAATTCATCCCTGATGGGGGCTGGTATGGCGAAACCGTGAACATCTACACGGAATCTGTACTCGGATCACTCCGAGAATTGGGTTTTTAGCCCATCTAAGAGCTATTTTTACGCGCCAGTAACGTCGGCTCTACAATGCAACAACGCGAGTCGGTCATGCAACAACTCGCACCCTATCTCGCACTTGGGGTGCAGCTCGCAGCGGCGGTGTGTGTGTGTGCTGGTGTGGGGTGGTGGATTGATGTAACATTCGGCACACAACCATGGGTGCTCCTTGGTGGTGTGGTGGTGGGATCAATCGTTGGGCTGGTGCAGTTTCTTCGAGTAGTTGCACAACTCGGGAAGCGTGCACAGCGAGATGATCAAGCAACCTGATGATTGGGAGAATGTAACGGCGTGGAAACAGCTGGGCCCGTGGTGGCAGTCCTTACAGCGTTGGGGATCTGTGTGATCAACACAGCGCTCGGATGGGTTGTATCACGTTTGGCGTTCGGCCGGGACCTCAATTCGTTTCTTGCAATGATCTTCGGAAGTCTTGGTGTTCGTTCGATCATCGTGATGGTAAGCGCATGGTTCTGTCTGAGCGTTATCAACTTGCATCAAGTTGCATTCGCGTTAACGTTCGCTGTTTCGTGCTTTGTGTTTCTCCTCGCGGAGATCTTTTTTTTTCATCGGTCGTACGAGAACGCCAAGCGGCAATCACGCAGACCGGTGACGGATCTCTTGAAAAAAAAAACCTCTGACCTGATGTTGGTACCCGTACACCCATGAGTAATTCCGCGACAGCAACAACCGACGCTCTTCAGCATGCCCAACAAGGGCACGGCGCTGATGCCCATGCCAACCCAGAGGGAAGCGAGGTCTTTACCACACTTCTCAACTCGCTTGGCGACCACCACGAGTTGAACATCTTCTTCGGACACTACAAGGTGCTTCCTGTGATGCTTGTTGATGAAGGTGGTTTACACGTGTACCCGAACGTAGACGCTATGGAGCACGCTGGGTTGTACACGATGCACCACCCGGAGCACGATCACAAGATCGTAACAACGGCAACTGGAGCGAGCCCAAAGCTTGATCTTTCGATCACAAACTTTGTTGCCTACGAGTTCATCGCAATTCTGATTGTGACGATCATCTTTGGCATCGCACGAGGCGGGTACATCAAAAACGCATTGCAGGCACCAAAGGGTCTGCAGAATGTAGTTGAGTCGCTGGTGCTCTACATCCGCGACGAAATCGTGCGTCCAAACGTGGGTACTGACAAGCGTACGCACCGTTTGATGCCGTACATCTTGGGTCTTTTCTTCTTTGTTCTTACGCTCAATCTTGTTGGACTGATGCCGGGTTGTCACGCTGCTACCGGCGCATTGGGTGTGACAGCAGCACTGGCACTTACAACGTTCGTCGTGGTAAACTTCGTGGCCATCAAGGATGCTGGTATCAAGTCGTGGCTTCACCACTTGTTGGGCGGCGCGCCGTGGTACATGTTCCCAATCATGGTTCCGATCGAACTCATCTCGCTTTTCACCAAGCCGTTTGCGTTGATGATTCGTTTGTTCGCCAACATGACGGCCGGGCACATCGTATTGATGTCGCTGGTGGGTCTGATCTTCTTCTTCAAGAGCTGGATGGTTACACCGGTGAGCGTTGCGTTCTCCGTATTCATCTACCTGCTTGAACTTCTTGTGGCCTTCCTTCAGGCCTACATCTTCGCAATGCTCGCATCGGTGTTTGTTGGACTCGCGCTTGGTGATCATGCACAGGATGAACATCACGGCGATGCACACGCCCACTAAGCGGTCGTAGTTTTCGAAATCAATTCACATTCACATCATCTCGGAGGTTTACACAATGGAAGCAGTCGCATTTGCATGGCTTTCTGCAGGTCTTGGTGTTGGCGTAACAGTATTCGGCGTAGGTACAGGTATCGGTCGTCTTGCGGCCGCTGCTCTTGAGGCCTCAAGCCGTCAGCCAGAAAACGCTGGTGACATCCGTACAACGATGATCATCGGTGCAGCTCTCATCGAGGGCGTTGCACTTCTCGCAGGCGTTATCTGCATTCTTCTCGCTGTGAAGAGCTAACACAACGACGATTATCGACCCCGCACGTCGGGGTCGGTCGTAGGGTTCACACATGCTGAAGCTCTACGACCGATGTGTGGTGTACACACGTCGACAGACTCACGACGTTTCTCCTTCACTCACTCCGTAACTCTCGTCCTACCATGCCTTCATTTCTTGAGATGAGCCCGGGTCTAATCATTTGGACCCTTGTCAACTTCTCCATCTTCGTGTTCATCATTGCGAAGTATTTCTACAAGCCGATGCGTGCTGGTCTTGAAGCACGGGAACAATCGATTGCTCATGCAATCTCGAATGCTGAGAAAGCCAATGCTGAAGCGATGAAGATCCTTGCCGAGAGCAAAGAGCGTATTGCCGGTGCACAGCAGGAGATGATGGCAATCGTGCGCGAAGGCAAGGCACAGGCCGAGGCAATGGTGCGCAAGGCTGGGGATGATGCCGAAGCGGTGAAGCAGCAGAAGCTTGTTGAGTCGCAGCGTGAGATCGAGCGTCAGAAGGACGAGGCTATTAAGCAGTTACGCGCTGAAGTAGCAACACTTGTTGTGGATGCAACAGAAAAGCTCCTCGGTCGCAATCTCCAGGGCGACGATCACAAGCGTATTGTCGAAGGTTACGTAAACGAACTCTCGAAGAACTAAATGTCAACTCTGAAGATTGCCCGCCGTTACGCGAAGTCAGTTCTCGAGACGGCGATCGAACACAAGATCGAGGATGTTGTTGCGCAGGATCTTGCATCGATCGAAGCGTTGGGCGCATCGTCGGCAGACTTCCGCGCAATGATGCGGAGTCCGATCATTGATGCTGACGTGAAGATCTCTGTGCTGAAGGAAGCACTTAGCTCATCGGTCCATGCGTTAACGATGGAGTTTCTGAAGCTGATCATCAACAAGCGTCGCGGTGGCCTCTGGCGCGAAATTGTGATCGAGTATCGTGCATTGTTGGACGGTCGCAACAACATCGAACGTGTCCGTGTTACGTCGGCAGTCGAGTTGAGTGCTCAGGAGCGCTCACAACTCGAGTCGGCGTTGAGCGCACGACTGAAGAAAACCATCCTGGCAACGTACGACACTGATCCTGCCATCCTTGGTGGTGCGGTGGTCCGTGTTGGTGACCAGGTACTTGATGGATCGATTCGCCATCAGCTGCATGTCCTGAAGGACAAGCTGGCAGTAGCGTAATCACACACTTACGACGTGAACAAACTCTAAAGGATTCAATCGCATGTCTGAAGTTCGTCCAGATGAAATCTCCGCGATTCTTCGTCGCCAGTTGACGGGATTCGAAACGGAGACGGATGTATATGAAGTGGGTACCGTGCTTCAAATTGGTGACGGTGTAGCGCGTGTGTATGGTCTCTCAAACGTGATGGCCTCCGAACTCGTGGAGTTCCCGAATGGCGTCGTTGGCATGGTTCTCAACCTTGAAGAGGACAATGTTGGTTGCGTGTTGTTCGGTGATGACTCGCTTGTGAAGGAAGGCGATCAAGCACGCCGTACGGGCCGCATTGCGTCGGTACCTGTAGGTGAAGGCCTGATTGGTCGCGTTGTTGATCCGCTTGGTCGTCCGATCGACGGCAAGGGTCCGATCAAGGAGTCGAAGTTCTATCCGATTGAGCGTAAGGCTCTCGGTGTGATCGATCGTCAGCCCGTTACGCAGCCATTGCAAACAGGTATCAAGGCGATTGACTCGCTCATTCCAATCGGTCGCGGTCAGCGTGAGTTGATCATTGGCGACCGTCAGACAGGCAAGACGGTTGTCGCACTTGATGCAATCATCAGTCAGAAGTTTACGCATACACCAGAAGCAGCAGCGCAGGGTATCGAACCAGTGTACTGTATCTACG